>JBAXZA010000191.1:0-4126 GCA_041670545.1 Eubacteriales bacterium
CTATGTGCCGCAGATATTCGTTTGGGGCGGCGTTATGATAATCGGCGCCGTAGTCGCGATACTCGGCAACATCATCGCGAACCGCAAGGCGGCGAAGGTTGCTCGCGATACCACCGAAGCGCTGCGTCACGACGTTTTTATTAAAATCGGACGCCTTTCCTGCTCGCAGACCGACCGGATAACCATTCCGTCGCTGATATCGCGCCTTTCGAGCGATTCCTATAACGTTCATCAAATGATAGGAATGATGCAGCGTCTGGGCGTCCGTGCTCCGATCCTGCTTATCGGCGGAATAATGGTCACCTTCACGCTCGAGCCGTATCTGACGCTTGTTCTGGTCGCGATACTTCCGCTGCTCGCCGCGGCGGTCTATATTGTATCCAAAAAGGGCATACCGCTGTACGCCGACGTTCAGCGCGCCGTCGATTCGATGGTCGGCAAGGTTCAGGAGAACATGGTGGGCGTCCGCGTTATAAAGGCGCTTTCAAAATCGGATTATGAACGCAATAAATTCGACGAGGTCAGCTCAGAGGTAGTCAGACGCGAGCAAAAAGCGGGAATAATCATGTCGGCGACCAATCCGATAATGAATTTTCTGCTCAATACCGGTCTTGCAGCGGTTATAGTCGTCGGCGCATACCGCGTCAACGGCGGCGTTTCACAGCCCGGCAAAATCATCGCGTTTTTGAGCTATTTTACCATCATACTTAACGCCATGCTTTCGATAACCCGACTTTTTATCAACTTTTCAAAGGGCGCGGCGTCGGCGCAGAGAATATCGGACGTCCTCGCCGAGAACAACGAGCTGCCGACGAAAGAGCGTTCGCACATCGATACCGAGGATTATATTTCGTTTGAAAATGTCAATTTTTCCTACAACAAAGCCGCAGGTGAAAACGGCAGTATCGATTACAATCTCACCGATATAAGCTTCGGAGTGCGGCGCGGCGGTATGATAGGCATCATCGGCGCGACAGGAAGCGGAAAATCTACCGTGATAAATCTTCTGCTGCGCTACTATGATCCCGACAGCGGCACGATACGCATCGGCGGCGACGATATACGCGGAATCCCTCCCGCCGAGCTGTACGCTCACATCGGCATCGCGTTCCAAAACGATTTTCTGTTCGCCGACACTATCGCGGAAAATATAAATTTCGGGCGCGGGATATCGGACGAAAACATAAAACGCGCCGCACGCGCAGCTCAGGCGGAGGATTTCATCTCCGAAAAACCCGATGGCTACGATTATGTGCTGACCGTCAAGGGCGCGAACCTCAGCGGAGGTCAGAAGCAGCGTCTGCTTATAGCCCGTGCGCTCGCGGCGAATCCCGATATCCTCATCCTTGACGACAGCTCGAGCGCACTCGACTACAAAACCGACGCGTCGCTGCGCCGTGCGATAAAGAGCGGCTATCCGGACGTCACCTCGGTTATAATCGCTCAGCGCGTCAGCTCAATCATGGCGGCGGACGTTATAATAATGCTCGACGACGGCAATGTCATCGGCATGGGGACGCACGAAACAATGCTTCGCGAATGTGAAAGCTACCGCGAGATCGCATTTTCACAGATGGGAGAGGAGGCGGCGGAGCGCGTATAACGCCCCGCGAATGAATTATGAACAAAAACTATACCGCCGCGTCCTACCGCGTAAGAGCGGATGCCAACGCGCGCCCGCCGAAAAAATACCTGCTCAAGCGTTTATGGAAATATCTCTGTTCGTTCAAGGCACTGCTCATATCGGCGGCTCTGCTGACCGTCATATCGAACGCGCTGTCGCTCGTCGGGCCTAAGCTCTCCGGTTATGCAATCGACGCCATCGAACCGGGAGCTGGCAGGGTGGATTTCAAAACGGTGTTTTTCTACGCCGGCCTTATGATAGCGTTTTACCTCATCGCCTCGGTGATGAGCTACATCCTCGCGATACTCATGATAAAGCTGAGCCGCGGCGTCGTTTACCGTATGCGGCGCGATCTGTTCGACCGGCTCACCTCCCTTCCGGTTTCGTTCTTCGACAAGCATCAGACGGGCGACATAATCAGCATACTTTCATACGATATCGATACCATCAACGCGTCGCTTTCGACCGATCTGCTCCAAATCGCGACGAGTATTATCACAGTGGGCGGTTCACTCGCCATGATGCTCATGATAAACGCGCCGCTCGTCCTCGTTTTCGCCGTGACCATACCGATATCGATATTTTTCACCCGATATATGTCAAAGCGCGTGCGTCCGCTGTTTCACAACCGTTCGCTCAAATTAGGCGAGCTTAACGGCTACACCGAGGAGAGCATCGGCGGTCAGAAAACGACAAAAGCGTATCACCGCGAGGATTATATGACCGGACGCTACGATCTTCACAACAAGGAAGCCGCCGACGCATATTACAAAGCCGATTATTACGGCTCGGTGACCGGCCCGTCGGTCAATTTCATCAACAATTTATCGCTCGCGCTGGTCAGCGTGTTCGGCGCGCTGTTCTATCTCCAGGGAAGTATGTCGCTTGGCAATATTTCTTCGTTCGTGCTGTATTCGCGCAAATTTTCCGGGCCGATAAACGAGTTCGCCAACATCATCGCGGAGCTTCAGTCTGCATTCGCGGCGGCGGAACGCGTATTTCGGCTTATCGATGAGCTGCCGGAGCCGCCCGACGCCATAGGTGCGCCCGAGCTTGGCGACATCAGGGGCAATGTGACCTTCGACCACGTCCGTTTTGGCTATGATCCGGACAGAATTATTATAAACGATCTCAATCTCAACATCAAAAGCGGTTCGGTGACGGCGATCGCCGGTCCGACCGGCGCCGGAAAAACGACAATAATTAATCTGCTGATGCGCTTTTACGACGTCAACAGCGGTTCAATAAAAATCGATGGTAAAGATATCCGCTCGGTGACGCGCACAAGCCTGCGCTCCGCTTTTTCAATGGTGCTGCAGGACACCTGGCTGTTTGGCGGCACGATCTATGAGAACCTCGCCTACGCGCGCGGCGGCAATGTTTCCCGCGCCGAGGTCGAACAGGCGGCGCGCGCCGCGAAAATCCACAGCTACATAAACCGTCTGCCCGATGGCTACGATACGGTTCTTTCCGACAACGGCGTCAACATCTCCAAGGGTCAGAAGCAGCTTCTCACCATCGCGCGGGCTATGCTCGTCGACTCAAAGCTGCTTATTCTGGACGAAGCGACCTCAAACGTCGATACCCAGACCGAACGCCGTATACAGGAGGCAATGCTCAATCTCATGCGAGATAAGACCTGCTTCGTTATCGCTCACCGGCTGTCGACAATCCGCAGCGCCGATCTTATCCTCGTGGTGCGCGACGGCAATGTAGTCGAGAAGGGCAATCATGATTCACTGATGGCGTCCGGCGGCTTTTACAGTGAAATGTACCGATCACAGTTTGAATAAATTTCGCGCAATATAAAAAATATCGCCCACGCAAAAGCGTGAGCGATATTTTATTTGCAGGATAATTGGTGAAATGATTTGAGAAACGCCTTGAGCCGCACATTTTCGGTCGAACCGAACACCTTATCGGGCGTATCGTCTACCGCGACCACTCCGTTGTCCATGAAAACCACTCGGTCGGCGACATCGCGAGCGAACGACATCTCATGCGTAACGATTATCATCGTCATATGCTCAGCGGCGAGATTTTTCATTACCGCAAGTACCTCTCCGGTCAGCTCCGGATCGAGCGCCGAGGTCGGTTCGTCGAACAGCAGAATATCAGGCTCCATCATCAGTGCGCGGGCGATCGCCACCCGCTGCTTCTGACCTCCTGAAAGCTGCGACGGCATTGCGTCAAGCTTATCTGAAAGCCCCACCTTTTCCAGCAGCTCGGCACATTTTTTCTCCGCCGACGACCTGTCCATTTTCGATACACGCATAGGCGCGGATATCAGATTTGTTTTCACCGACATATGCGGAAACAGATTGAAATGCTGAAAAACCATTCCCATACGGCGGCAGATTCGGCGGCAATCCTTATCGGAAGCGTATTTCCCGTCGCTGACGAATTTCTCGCCTTCGATGGAAATACTGCCGTCGTCTATTTTTTCAAGACCTATAATGCTCCGATCCATCGTGCTTTTTCCGCTGCCCGACGGGCCGATGA
>JBAXZA010000192.1:0-4123 GCA_041670545.1 Eubacteriales bacterium
GACAATGTCTCCGCCGTCGTAGCCGACGATCACGCGCGGTCTGACGTTTTTGTACGGTACGCAGTCGACGACGTCCATGTGCGCGATAAAGCCTATCGTCGACACACCTTCGTCGGAGTCAAGATTTGATGGTATCGTTCCGAAAAGATAGCCGTTTTCGTCAAGCTCGACTTCTTTTATGCCGATATTTTTCATTTCCTGTGCGAGCGCTCGCGCAAATTCTGCCTGTGCGGCGCTCGACGGACAGCTTTCGCAGTTTTCATCGGATGCCGTCGGATATGTAACGTATTCAAGCAGACGCTGATATGCTTTCATTTGGTTTTCCCTTTCCTGCAATTGGCGGCGGTATTTTGCTCTGTGATTTTTATTTTAACTTGAGTTCGACGGGGGCAGGTACGCGGCTTTTTCGAGAAAAAGCCTGGCAAAAAGCTTTAATAAAAAGGTTTATTAAAGAGTATGGATGAATTTGTTTGTACCGCTCCATTTCTCTCGCGTATAGTGATGTGGTTTTCGCGAACTTGCGCCGCCTAATCAGGGTCCCTGCCCTGAATCGGCAGCTGGTTTTTTAGGCTGATAATAATTTCGTCGAACTCACGTTATTTTACTGTATTATTAATATTATACGCCGCTTTTGATATTTGTCAAGGTGCGAAAATTCTTCGCTTGTCGGTAAAAATGCGCAAAAAACAGAACGAGCCTTGGGGGAAGCTCGTTCCAATCACTAAATAAAGAAGGGTTTAGGGATTTGCGTCTATTATTATATCACGTTTTCGGCGAATTGCAACAGAAAATGTTATAATATTTGTAAATAATATATAAATGAATATAGCGGTAAATATTATGGTGCTCACCATATGAAAATAAAAAACGCATCTATACACTTTTCATGCGGGCAAAATCGCCCATATGCTTCATTTGGGGTAAAAAAATTGAAACGAACTTTGGGGGAAGTCCGTTCCAATCACTATATTAAAGAGGGGTTTGGGGGTTTACGTTTATTATTATATCACATTTTCGGCGAAATGCAATAGGCTTGGCACAAATTATTGTAAATAATATATATATGAATATGATACATAATATTAATACTTTTATAAGTAAAAAAAATTGAAACGAACCTTGGGGGAAAGTCCGTTCCAATCACTATATTAAAGAGGGGTTTGGGGGATTTACTGATTATTATAATACCACGTTCTCCGTCAAAATGCAATAGGTAAATCGCATTATTTTGTAAATAATATATAAATAATTATTATGACACTTATAAGCAAACATAATATCGCCGTAATATGTGATACTGCATCAATAGTATGCTTTTTGAACGCCGCTATTTGTGCAGTATGATGATTTGCTTTTGCCGTATTATGTGGTATAATTAATGATATATGTTTTTTGACGCAGCATATATTGCGCTGACGGCGTCTGAGCCGCAGCTCACTCAAAACGTCAATTTTGTACACGGTAATACCATAAGGAGCGATTTTTATTACTAACACAGTCAATATCGGCGCCGCAGGATCGTTCACCGTTGCGACCTTCAATCTGCGCCGCGATTTTTTATTCGATCTCGGCAAACGCTGGGCGGCACGGCGCGACGGCGCGATCCGCCTGATTCACGACACCGGCGCGGATATCGTCGGCGTTCAGGAGCTGCTCCCTGATATGCTCTCGGATATGAGGGATAAGCTCGGCGGCTACCGTATCATCGGCAGCGGGCGCTCGCATAAGCTTTTGAGCGAGCATTCGGACATCATCCTGCGCGAGGACGACGTCGAGGTCGACGAATTCGACACCTTCTGGCTTTCCAAAAACCCGAAAAAAGCCGGAAGCCGCCGCGGTCTGACCGTCTATCCGCGCATCTGCACCTCCGCGACGCTCACACTGCGTCAGTGCGGCGGACAGCAAATCCGCGTTTACAATACTCATCTCGACTGCATTTCGCGCACCGCGCGGCTGTTCGGCATCGCCACCATCGCGGCGCGTATAATCGCGGACAACAAGCGCGAGCCGCTGCCCTACATTATCACAGGCGATTTCAACGCCAAGCCCGACTCGGTCGTAGTCCGGCTGCTGCGCGAAAACAAGCGTCTGCATCTGCAAAGCGTTATCGATTCGGATATCGGGACATATCACGGTTTTTCAGGCGTTCCGGGCAACACCATCGACTATATTTTCGCAAGCGACGAGCTTACGGTCGAGGAAGCCTACATAGCGCGCCAGAGCTACGACGGGATATATCCTTCCGACCACTTCCCCATTGTGGCGCGGCTCAGCCTGCGCTGACTTTACGCCGCGAAAGGACATAATTTTGTTTAAAAATGATACGGACGTCGGCGCTTATCTTCGCCGTTACCGTCTTAAAAAGAAAATGCCGGTGTCGCAGATACTCGTCCTCGGCTTTTTCGCCGTGATCTGCATCGGTACGCTGCTGCTCATGCTGCCGATCTCAACCGTCGCACGCGAGAGCGCAAGCCTTGAGACTGCCGCATTCACCGCGGTCAGCGCCACCTGCATCACCGGACTCAGCGTCGTCGACACCATCACCTATTGGAGCGCCTTCGGGCGCGCCGTCATTCTCATATTGATACAGATCGGCGGACTCGGCTTTATGACCTTTACCGTGCTGTTTTCAATGCTGCTGCGCCGAACGATAACGCCGCGCGAAAGGCTTATCATCACCCAGTCGCTCGGACTTTCAAGCGACGAGGGAACGGTGAAGCTCGTGCGCAGGATACTGCTTGGCACGCTTATCATCGAGGGAAGCGGCGCACTCGTGCTCTCCACACAGTTTATACCGCTGTTCGGAGTCGGCGACGGCATCGTCAAGAGCATATTTCACTCGGTATCGGCGTTCTGCAACGCCGGATTTGACCTTATGGGCAGTTATTCCGGGCCGTTTTCATCGCTCGCCGCCTTCCGTGGAAATTATGTGGTAAATATTGTCATAATGCTGCTCATCATAACCGGCGGCATAGGATTTTTGGTCTGGACTGATTTCGTTGAATTTTTCACCAAACGCAAACGTTTTTCGGTCTATTCAAAATTTGTCCTCGTCTGCACGGCGTCGCTCATTTTGATCGGCGCCTTATGCACGCTCTGCTTTGAATGGTCAAATCCCGCGACGCTCGGCGAGCTGCCGATTCACGAGAAGCTGCTTGCGTCATTTTTTCATTCGGTCACGACACGAACCGCCGGCTTTGCGACGGTCGACAACGCCGCGTTCACCGAATCGACAAAAATCATCACGATTCTTCTGATGTTCACCGGCGGAGCGTCGGCGTCAACTGCCGGCGGCGTCAAGGCGAACACCATCGGACTGCTCGTCTATGCGGTTTTCGCGACAGCGGCGGGCAAAAGCGACATCGTTATTTTCAAACGCCGCGTTTCGCATGACAACATCATGCGTGCGCTCTCCGTCGTATCGCTCACCATACTGATTTCGAGCGCGGCGGCTTTCGGCGTGATGCTAAGCGACAACGTTCCGTTTATCAGCGCACTTTACGAAACAGTTTCGGCGGTCGCGACAGTAGGACTGTCGCTCTCGATCACACCGGCGCTCGGCACGGTATCGCACGTCCTCTGTATGCTGCTGATGTTCTTCGGCCGCGTCGGAATCCTCACTATTACCTATTCGATTATGATGCGCATAACCTCCTCCAAATCCGCGATAACCTACCCCGACGCCAATATGCTCGTCGGCTGAGGACAGGCCGGGGTCTTAGGACGAAGATACGCGGCTTTCTAAGGCGTCATGCGTGATGCCTTAGAAGGTCTGCCATAAAACATTAATTTTTATTGTTTTAATTCTGGATTATTTTGTCTATTGCCTTGATTATTAAATAATAATCGGCTGGAATTCTTAGTTATTTTGCTTAATTTTTACTATGAGGTTGAAATATGAAAACATTCTGCGTGATCGGATTAGGGCGTTTCGGACAGACTCTTGCCGTCACCCTCACCCGCAACGGCAATCAGGTCATGTGCATCGACGAAAACAGCGATATCGTCAATGCCATCGCCGATACCGTCACCAACGCCGTCGTCGGCGATCCTACAAACGAAGCCGTTCTGCGCGCATCCGGCGTTAAAAATTATGACTGCGCGATCGTCTGCCTGTCGCAGA
>JBAXZA010000193.1:0-4102 GCA_041670545.1 Eubacteriales bacterium
AGCGGGCGGCAAAATCCGTTTCGGCGATTTCGCGGTAGCGCTCGAGCACGAGCAGTGCGCCGACGCCTACCTTTTCGCCGTGAAGCGCGTCGGTCGGCGCGTTTACGCAGTGCATTTCCCAAAGGTGCGAAAGGTGATGCTCCGCGCCGGATGCTGGGCGGGAGCTGCCGTGATATTGTATCGCCATTCCGGATTTGATAAGCCCGTCCATGACCGCGTCGGTGAACGAATCGGAAGCCGGATCGAGCGACATCACCTCGTTGACAGCTCCGACGGTGAGCGCCATGATCTCCGGATCGATCTCCTCGCCTGTTATAAGGTGCGAAATACGCCAGTCGCAGAGCGAAATGTATTTTCCGATGATATCTCCGGCGCCCGATACCGTCAGACGGCGCGGAGCTGCGCGGTATATCTCCGCATCAGCGAAAAGCGCCGCCGGAGGCTGCGCGGGCGACGTTTCCTTGCGACCGCCGGACGTCATAGCGGCGACGTTTGAAACGAAGCCGTCGACGCTTGCCGCCGTTGGGAACGATATGAACGGCAGCCCGAGCCTGTACGCGGCGTAGCGGGTAATATCGTGTACGCTGCCCGAGCCGCAGGCGACGAGAAAGCCGATGTCCCTGCCAGCCGCGTTCATTTCACGGGCGGCGGTGCAAAGCTCGTCGCCGATGGTATCCTCGGCGCAGACGTCGCCGGCGTAGGTGATAAAATCCGAAACGGACGGAATGGAAGGCATGAAGCGGCGGGTATTTTCATCGCAGATGCAGACTCCGCGCTCTCCGATAAAGTTTTCAGAGATGTATTTTTTCATATCTTCGGAAACGCCGCAGCCTACGCGCGTCACCGAAGTGTAAGGTTTTTTCATTTTAGCTCCTGACTGACGCATACCGCGGACAAAGCGTAAATATAATGTAGCGTATCCGCACGCGCCTGTATGTTAAATGTTAACAAAATGTAAATTATTTGCCGAAAGGATGATACACAATGTTCGTATATTCGCTCAAAGCCTCGACTCTCAAATTTTTCGGCGTCATCGCGATATCGCTTATCGCGCTTGTGACGCTGGTCGCCGCCATTCCGACCTATACCCCGACCGCCGCGCGCACCGTCTACAACGAGCTTTCCGAGATCAGCTATTCAAAGATCAAAACCAACGACGACCGCGTCGCCTTCATAGGTCAGTTCGGCTGGGAGGTCGAAGCCGCGCCGGCAGAACAGGCGGAGGTCACTATTCCCGACGAATTCGACAAGGTTTTCGTGCGTTATAACGAAATTCAAAAGGCGCAGGGACTCGATCTCGAAAAATACCGCCGCAAAAACATGGAGCGCTTCACCTATAAAATCACAAACTATCCGGATTATGACGGCACGGTATTTATAAACCTGCTCGTCTACCGCAATAAAGTTGTAGGCGGCGATATCTGTTCGGCGGACAGCGCCGGTTTTATCCACGGCTTTTCGGGAAAATAGCATACTGCGCTCAGAGCGGCTGAAAGCATAATATATTTCACATTATATTCTAATACAATTTCATGTTTTTTGCAAGTCCCGACGGCGCTTTTTAATCTTTATTCACGCCTTGTTCGCATAATCGGCATATTCGCCGAAAAAACTCGTTTTATTCATTCTTTACCGCGATAAGAATCGTACACAACTCCAGATAAAATTAAATTAGTGCTTAAAATAGACGTAATATAAAAATATCGCTTGACAACAAATCTTTTTGATGATATACTTGACTTAAGTGAAAACGGAAATATTTGCCTGCAAAATATCTGCGGAAAATAATTTGCCGCGGAACTTTTTTAAGAAACGATCGTCTATGGTTACATAGGAAATATTTTCCGAATTATAAAAAGATAAGGAGCTTGCAGCATGAAAAAAAGAATTTTATCGATGTTATTAAGCGTTATGATGCTTATCGGCGCGCTGACAGTGGTTTCAAACGCCGCTTCGACCTCCGATCTCCAGTACTGGCTTGATTTATCGGCAAACAGCAATTCAACGATAGTTTATGTTCCTTCGAGCGTAACAGTCACCACAAGCACGACAATCCCGACCGGAAAAACCGTTTATGTTTACGGCAGCGTTACTATTACAAAGGGCGCTACTCTTACCAATAACGGTATGCTCACCACCTCCGGAAATATTTACGGAGAAGGCACGCGCGCCGGCAGCGGCTCGTATGTTCCCAATAACTATACCCTCGGCAATTATCCTAATTACGGCAACGGTTACTATCCCGGAAATGGTTATTATCCCGGCAACGGCTACTATCCCGGCAGCGGCACATATCCTAATTATAACTACAATCCGAGCGCTCCCTACGGCACCTGCAATGTCTGCGGCTCGACCATCACCTTCTGTGAGCAGTGCAGCACATGGCACTGCCCGAACTGCGGTCATATAAGCTACAACCCGACCTATAATACCACTTATGTGAACGGCGTAGGCTACGTTCTCAACTCCGGAATCTCGTATACATATATTTCCGGATATTCCAAAGCTCCCAATCAGAATTTATGGTATCTGCCGAGCGCCGTTGTCAGCAGCGCAAACGGTTATTACGGCGATTACACCTATATTAACGGCGTCGGCTATGTCGCGAACTCCGGCATCTCCTATACCGAAAAGACCGGCTATACAAAGGCTCCATATGACAATATCTGGTATCTTACAAGCGCTATAATCACGAATATCGGCAGCAGCTTCACCGGAAATGTCACCTATATAAGCGGCGTCGGCTATGTTTATTCAGATTATGTGGCTTCCTATCAGGTAAACAGCTCCTATGTTCAGGCGCCGTACAGCAATACCATCTGGTATCTGCCCAGCGCTGTTGTCAACAACTACAACAATAATTATAATTCCACATATACCTATGTGAGCGGTTACGGCTACGTTCCCAATCAGTATGTAAGCACAACCTATATCCAGGGCTACACAAAGATCAGCAATAATCTGTACATACTCGCAAGCATGGCTGTTCCGTATCCCTACGGCGTAATAAAGACTCCTCAGTGCGAAGCTCCTAAGGCTAACGCCGCATCTGACGCGTCGCTTAAAATCGGCGATACCGTCACATTTACGACCGATACCGCAGGCGCTGTCATCTATTACACCACCAACGGAAAGATTCCCAACACCTCATCGATGGTTTATTCGGGCGGCATCAAGGTCACCGGAAATATGACCATCAAGGCTATTGCTGTCAAGAACGGCTATACCGTCAGCCCCACGACCACCATTAAGGTGACCGCCGCGACCGTAAGCTTCACAGATATCAGCGGTTATCCCGGACTTTCCGAAGCTCTCGTCAACCTCGTCAAGCGCGGTGTGTTCACCGACAGCGCGAAGTTTGACACCGAGGGAAGCTTCTCCTATACCGAGCTTATGAACGCTTTCGCCGCGCTCAAGATCGATACCTCGAAAATCACGATCGATACCGCATCGCTCGATAACGCGGACGCGCTCACCTATAACGATTTTGCATATATCGTCTACCGTGTGCTTCGCGTGAACGATCTTGTTACAGTTCCGCGCACCGGATCAAAGACGCTGAATCAGATGAGAAACAGCGATTCCATCAAGAGCGGTTCTATCTATAAGGCAGCGTTCGTTTCGCTCATCGAAAACGATCTGTTCTACGATCTCTATTTCAATCCGTCGAACACCGCTACACGTATGTATTTTGCAACAACACTTTACAATATAACAGCCATCGCCGACTGAATTACAGGCGAAGCATAAAGACGCCGCCGCACAGCTAAGCTTGTGCGGCGGCGTCTTTTGTTTTAAACATTTGCGGAATTAGTAATACGTTGCGCGGCATGGCGCAAATTAAAACAGCAAAAAAGCCGTTTCGCAGGACGGCCTTTTTGCTGAATAAATTTATGGGAGGTAAAGACGTCAATCAACCGCGGCGGTGATACGCCGGAGTCAATTTATATATTATCCTGCTGTGCGCGCCGCATTACACGCACGGACAGAGTAATATCAGATGAAAAAAACGAACAAGACTTAGGGGACCTCTTACGAACAAGACCTAGCAAACGCTGTAAAGCAGATCGCCGTAGGTCGGGAAGGGCCAATAATCTTCCGC
>JBAXZA010000194.1:0-4098 GCA_041670545.1 Eubacteriales bacterium
GCCATCTTCCGACTTTCCCGGAACGGTATAATAATGCAGTGCGATAGCGTCAGCAAAATTCGAGCCGATATTCTGCATCAGCTTTTCCGTCCAGTTATAATCCGCGCCGGACGGGCCGCAGGCGACTTTATAAAGCGAATTTCCGCTGAAATTCTTTAAAAACGACTGATAGCGGCGGTACTCATCGGCGTAATATTCGGGACGCATACAGCCGCCGCAGCCCCAGTTCTCATTACCGACAGCAAAATATTTGAGCTTCCACGGCTTCTCGCGTCCGTTCTGACGGCGAAGCTCCGCCATCGGCGAGCTTCCGTCAAAGGTCATATATTCAACCCATTCTGACATTTCGCGAACGGTGCCGCTGCCGACATTGCCGGTTATATACGGTTCGCAGCCGAGCTGTTCGCACAGCTCCATAAATTCGTGCGTACCAAAGCTGTTATCTTCGACGACGCCGCCCCAGTTTGTATTGATCATGCGTTTGCGTTTGCTTTTATCTCCGATTCCATCCATCCAGTGATATTCGTCGGCAAAGCAGCCGCCCGGCCAGCGAAGAACAGGCACCTTCATCTCGCGCAGCGCCTGCACGACGTCGGTTCTCATACCGTTTTTATTCGGTATGGGCGAATTTTCGCCGACATAAATGCCGTCGTAAATACATCTGCCGAGATGCTCTGAGAAGTGACCGTAAATTTCAGGTGAAATGCGGCTCTTTTTTTCGTTGAGGTTTATCAGCATATTTGCTTTTGGCATATCAATATCCCTTTTTCATATTTATTTTAATATGTACACAGCTTCTCGTCCGGTCATATATTTTGCAGCGCGGGGGTTTGCTTTATAAAATATCTTAACTATTACCATTATACCACATTTATATGTTATTTTCAAGTATAATTATCTATTAAATATTATTTATACGTATCTTGCCATTTCATGGTAAAATCATCATCCGCTCTGATGCCGCACAGCTTTGCCGCTTCGGCGACAGCGCCGAACACAGGCTTTGCGGCGGGAAAGATGAAATCATATTTCACCCCGCCGAGAGCGCGTTCTATCTCCGGCAGCATTATGCCGCGATGAGAAAATATACCGCCTGCGAGTACGATTTTTTCGGCTTTTATCGAACGTATCAGCCTGCAAAGCTCGCGTACATTTTCACCAACGACAGCGCGGGCGACATCGTCCCCCTCCGAATAGGCTTCAAACACGAGCGGTGCGAGCGAGGCTATAAGAGTTTTACCTTTTTTGTATATTTCTCCCACCGCGATATCAATCGGAGCGCCAAGCGTATGCTCAAGCTTAGCCTTGAGCGACGTTTCCGGTCCTCGCCCGTCAAAATAGCAAAGAGAAGCATAGAGCGCGTCGCGTCCGAGATCATAGCCGCTGCCGCCACGGTCAATGAGATAACCCCAGCCGCCGATGCGCCGCATTTTGCCGCCCGAACGCTCATACGCGACCGAACCGGTGCCGGATATCACCACTCCGCCGTCGCCGTAGGGTATGCCGCTTGACAAAGCGTTGACGATATCCGAATCGTTCGCAATATTCGGTATTTCCGAATAACGTTCATGAAGCGCCTGCGAAAACAGACGCTTATTATCTCCGGTTATACCTCCGGAAAGTCCCGCGAACAGCCCGCCGATCTCACCTTGGTCAATGCCGGAAATCAAAGCGTCGATAGCCGCGAAAAGCGTGTTCCTTGCGGCTTCAAAGCCGGTGTCGCAGGCGTTTGTCGCAGCGGCGAGCAGAGTTTTCACAGCACTGCCGTCATAACGGCAGAGCGCAAGCTCGGTTTTTGTGCCGCCGCCGTCTATGCCTATCAAGTATTTTTTATCCATATTTCTTCAAGCCTTTACAGCATATATGTTATATTGTTCGTATCATCGGTATTTTCGCCTTCGACGCTGCTCTCCATCAGCTTTCTGCATTCGAACTGCATAGCGTCGGCGCGTTCTCGAACGGTTCCGTCCATCCCCACATCGACCGGAGGGAGGATATTGAGCGTGACGCACGGACGGCGCTTCAATATCGCGAACAGTCCCGACGGACGCCTAAATATTACTGTCACCGGAAGTATCATCGCGCCGCAGGACGCCGCGAGCCGGAACGCGCTGTCATGAAAGCGGCGCAGTCCCTCATGATACGGATCGAGCACGCTCTCCGGGTACATCACGACATAACATCCGCCGGCGAGCGCGCGGCGCATTTCGGAGGTGAAACGCGGTTTTTTATGTATTTCGAGCGGTATCGGAACAGCTCCGAGCAGACGCATCAGCCGCCGCGCATACGGTATACGGAAATTGGTTTCGAGCGTCGAATAATAAACCCTTTTATGCGGAAGGATACAGTCAATGAAGGTGCAGTCGAGCATATGAACATGGTTTGACACAACGACAGCGCCGCCGCGTCCGAACGTTTTCCATAGGTTTTCCGTTCCGCGCACACGAAGTCCGAAAACGCAGCGGTTATATATATTCAAAATAAAATGAGCCGCCATACGCAGCGCGAAATACCCCGCCGTTTCAAGCAGACCGGAACGCAGATAATCATAATCCCCGCCGATTTCAAACTCGCAGGTTTCGGGACAGTGGACGATATGCTCGTCCGCACCGCCGTCCGACTCGCGGCTTTCGTTTTCCATATCCGAATCATTCATCTGCCGTTACCGGGGAGGGCTTTGTTATGCTCTGCTCCGCGGCGGCTTCGTAAAACATTTGTTCAGCTTTGCAAACACAGGAGTCAAGCTGATATTTTGCGGCGCTGTCGCTGTATTTTTTCTCAAATTTTAAACGTTCGTCCTCATGCTCTATCCACCAGTCGATACGCGACGCGAGCATATCGCTGTCTCCCGCATCGAACAGGCTTTTTTCATCGAGCGCGAACTGCGGCGTCGCGGATTTCGCGGAATTCGCTATCACCGGAACAAGTCCGCAGGCGAACGCTTCCATGCAGGACATGGCTTCGATCTCGGCATCGGCTGAATGTACATAGAGGTCGCAGTACGACATCAGCCTGATGAGCGAAGTCTTATCGTAAAACCGAATATCTGTCGGGACGCACGATTTTTCGGCGAGGGCGGCAAGCTGTCTGTGACGCGGTCCTTGTCCGGCGAGCATCAGCGTGATCTTATCGCGGTAACGCGATTTGGCTATCGCGCGAATGGTCACATCCTGCCGCTTTTCGATCGACAGCCGTCCTATCGATAGTATCAGAAAACGCCCGCGCAGTTCCTCGGGTTTTTCGTTCTTTATATATTTGAAATCGGGATCGATGCCGTTCGATATGATGTGCAGCTCGCTCTTATAGCCATGCTTTACAAGCTCGTTCGCTATAAAAGCGCTCGGACAATGGATATGCGGGCAATAGCGGTAAACATAATGGTTGAACCAAGCGTAGATACTGCCGTTTACAAAGTTCCATTTTGACATATGTATCGACGAGGTGATATTCTCCGGCTGAACATGAAACGCCGCCGTATACGGCTTGCCAAGTTGTCGGCAGAGCATTATTCCGTTGTGGGAAAGCATGAACGGAGTCAGAAAATGCACGACATCAGCCCACAGGACGGCGCTTCGCAGAAGCTCATGATCGGTTTTGGCAAAGGTCATGCCCTGCGAGGTCACAAGATTGTTGAATATCGGAATATACATTTTTTTCATCGGATACGGTGTGTCCGCCGGACTTGCGCAGGCGACGACGCGCACCTCGTTGCCGTGAGCCGCAAGGCACGAGGCAAAACGCCGCGACGATATCGTCATACCGTTATTGGCGTTAAAAAACTGATCGGTTACAAGCAATATCTTCATTTCATAATCCCGCCGTTTATGGCAATCATAAATACGATTTGATTTAATTGAATTGATCAAATATTCTGTAATAATGACATATTTTTACTGCACTTAATAGTATCAGTATAGCACATTCATCTATTTTTTACAAGTATGTTTTTTTATATTATAAAAAAACGTCAGTTCGACACCATAATGGCTGATATAAGTTTTCCCGCGAGATTTATGATAAGCGAAACCGCGTATGAATACAATAACTGATAACCGAGCGCGCGGATAAAATCCCGACGGCACGCAAGCTCGCGCTTCA
>JBAXZA010000195.1:0-4089 GCA_041670545.1 Eubacteriales bacterium
TATGCGCGAGAGTATTCCAGCTGCCGTAACACTGTAAAGCGCCATGAAAAGAATGAACGCGAGCATCGTAAAACGGTAAGTTTTTCTGGTAACATATTCTCTGTCCATTGAATATCACTTCCTTTGTTCTCATTATTCTCCAAAAATTCATAGTGTATTCAAGAAATATACCAGACGCTGATTTATAATAAGAGTTAAAACAAATAATTTCCGCCGAAAGCAAATTTATTGGCGTTTTCTAAAAAAGGAGTGAATTTATTGCCGGCTCGTAATAGACCCCCGCAGAAGCGGGGCGATACCGATTGGGGAAACGAAGTCGCGGGAGCCGTCGGGATCGTCGGTACTGTATTCGGTAAGTGCGTATCGTATATTTTTAATATACTGCTCACAATACTGCTAATCGGAATAATCACGGGCGCCGTTGTAGGCGGAGCCTTTGCGATTTATGTCAAAAATTATGTCAACGCCGATCTTGACAGCTTTGATCTGCTCGCGACAGGGCAGAGTATGACTACCAAAATATACTATATGGACTATACCGACCGTGAAAACAGAATCGGAACTCCGGTCGAGATAGAAGATCAGCGTCTATACGGTTCTGAAAACCGAATGTGGGCGTCATACAGCGATATGCCCACATATCTCGTCGAAGCCTTCGTTTCCATCGAGGATCACCGCTTCTGGGATCATAAGGGGGTGGACTGGTTCACGACGCTCAAGGCGACCTTCGGATATTTCACTGGTACAAGCTCTGCGGGCGGCTCGACCATAACGCAGCAGCTTATCAAAAACGTTACCGGCGAGGATAAGGTGTCCATACAGCGAAAGGTGCAGGAGATACTGCGCGCGCTCGAGCTTGAAAAGACCAAGGATAAAACCGAGATTATCGAGCTTTATCTTAATACCATTTTTCTGTCGCAGCGCTCCTACGGCGTCGCTGCGGCGGCATATACCTATTTCAATAAGAGCGTCAAGGATCTGACGCTTATAGAATGTGCCGCTCTCGCCTCGATACCACAGTATCCGACGGCATACGATCCGGCGCAGAAGCCGGAGAATAATCTGGAGCGACGCAACGCCGTGCTCGACCGTATGCTCGAGCTTGGTAAAATCACAAAAACCGAATATGATTCGGCGTATAACAAGGAATTGAAGCTGAATATGCCGTCCGATACCATGGAAACCGCGACAAATTCATGGTATACCGACCAGGTGATCGAGGAAACCATCACTCTGCTGATGAATAATCTTTCGGTAACGCGTGAGGTCGCTTCACGAATGATATACAATTCCGGACTGAGCATTTACATCGTCATGGATCCGGAGGTGCAGAGTGTTCTCGAAGAAGTTTATAAGGATGAAACCAGCTTTCCGAGCGCAAACGGCATCATACAGCCGGAAAGCTCATGCGTTATAATCGATCCGGCTACCGGTGATATCGTGGGACTCGTCGGCGGACGCGGGGAGAAAACCAAAAACCGTATCTTCAACTATGCGACGCAGGCGAAGCGCCCTCCGGGTTCGTCAATAAAACCGCTTACGGTATATGGTCCGGCGCTTGAATATGGACTTATCACTTATGGCTCGGTTTTTGACGATATTCCGATAAATTTCGGAGATAAGGAAACCGACAGCTCCGGAAATACTTATTATACCCGTTCCGACGGCTGGCCGCAGAACTATCCTAAGATATTTAACGGACTAACAACGGTAAACGACGCAATCACGCGTTCCGTCAATACGATCTCACTGCGTGTTCTGCAAAAGCTGACAGTCGAGCGTTCTTTCGACTTCGCATATAACAAGCTGAACCTCAGTCTTGTTGAATCAAGGGAGCTTACCGGCGGAAAGGTCGTCACCGATAAAGATCTCGCGCCGCTCGGACTCGGCGAGCTAAGCTATGGGCTTTCCGTTTCTGAAATGACTGCTGCGTATGCCGCCTATGACAACAACGGCATCTATAATTCGCCGAGAACGGTAATTAAGATTCTCGACAGTGAGGGCAATGTTATAATCGACAACGACACGAGCGGCAAGGTCGTAGTTTCGGAGCAGACGGCTTCGATACTGACCAAAATGCTTCAAAATGTCGTATCAAGCGGTACGGCGAAACGCATCACGCTTCAAAATACCATAAACTGCGCCGGAAAAACCGGTACGACAAGCAACGATAACGACAGATGGTTCGTCGGCTATACTCCATATTATGTCGGCGGCGTGTGGTTCGGATACGAAATGCCAAAGAGCCTTAACGCTTTCACGATAAGCCCATGTGTAACCGTATGGGATACCATAATGACCAAGCTGCACGAAAAATTTATAAACGCCGCGTCAGAAGGCTCTGCGGCGCTGAAGACCTTCACGCTCGCCGATGGCGTCGTCACAAAGACCTATTGCAAGGATTCCGGAAAGCTGATCACCGACGCGTGCCGCGCCGATCCGAGAGGAAGCCGCGCCGAGGTGGGATATTTCACAAATGCCACCGCTCCGACCGAATCGTGCGACGTTCATGTTCTTGTCGATTACGATAAGAACACAGGCGCTGTCGCCGATGTAGACTGCCCGGAGGAGAGCGTTGTCAAGGTCGGACTGCTCCATATCATGGACCGAAGCTTCCCGGTTCAGATAACCG
The DNA here is from genome assembly GCA_041670545.1 of Eubacteriales bacterium. Lineage (GTDB taxonomy): Bacteria > Bacillota > Clostridia > Oscillospirales > CAG-272 > JBAXZA01. The sequence continues at coordinate 2,633 of JBAXZA010000195.1, forward strand.
TTACCGATGCGCAGTATGTGTACCGCGAGATTTCGGAGGACGATAAGATCTGCACCGATTCCAATAATGCGTTCTTCGCATATTCACTGCCGGAAGGAACTTACGCGGGCTTATCAGCGGCTGATTCGCAGTATAACCGTTATTGTTCCAAGCATTACGATCCCGATAAGCCGGAGGAAACTACAACAGCCGAAACAGAGCCGCCTGAGGGAGATATCGAACCAATACCAGATCCTGGTATCGACGAATATTAATTTCCAGCGGTTTTGTGCTGTAAAATCTAGCTGCACGTCAAACGAGAAGCTGCGTTCTAAATGAGAAAATCGCCTCATATTTATTATATGGGGTGATTTTTTGCGTTTTATAAAACATATTAAAGCGAGCATATCGCGTTTCGATCCTCGTTACGCCGTATTCGGAGGAACTGCGTGCGTTGTGCTCGGATTGTTCAGCTTCATATGGGGCGGCGGTGCGGGGAATTATAAGCTGCTCCAGCTTCCGAGCGGCGCTCCTCCCGCGTGGGTATACCCGATAATATGGACTCTGCTGTATTTTATGATTGGCTCGGGTATGTCGCAGATATTCGTTCAAAAGCAGAGCTTTATCTATGCCGATAAGGTGCGGGCAGCGGCTCTTTCCGTTATAATGCTGATATTCAATATCATTTGGTATCCTCTGTTTTTCGGTGTGAACGCATATCTGCTCGCACTGATAGATATAATAATGATATGTATGCTGACATTTTTTTTGATTTATTACATATCCAGACTTAATATGTTCGCGTCTATACTTCTTGTCCCATATTTGTTATGGTGTCTGTATGCGTTATATTTAAATTTACTGATTTTTCTTCTTAATTAAGGTGAATTTTTTACGTTCATATTATATTAATGGAATATACTTGAATTATACATGGAATATAGTGTATACTCTTATTGTATAATAAATCTTTACGATTTACAAACGGAGGTTTAATATCTATGAAAAAGTGTAGAGCATTAATATTGCTCCTTACCGCAGTTTTATTAGGCGTTATGCTCACCTCATGCACGACAAGCGCGCAGGAGATCACAGTAACACTGAAGATCACGGCTGGCGAGGATGAAGTATTTAATGACAACATTAAACTCAGCTATGCAGATCCTACTGTTTTAACGCTTGTCAGCGAGGCTGATGCAATGAACGACAGTCTTACCGTTGTTTATAATGACGCCGGTGATTCTGTTAAGGATATCAACGACTATCTCGACACATCGGATGATACCACGATTTATTTCTGGGAATATACCATCAATGGTGTCCTTCCCGCAAATGAAACCGGCGGCAAAGCCGGATCGCAGCCCATCGTTGACGGTGATGTTGTAGAATACGTTTACTCGTCTATGCAGATTACCGGCGAATAAGCCGCTGTATGCCGCGTTTTACGCGGCATATTTTTTATCTCTCGGTCATTATAA
>JBAXZA010000196.1:0-4082 GCA_041670545.1 Eubacteriales bacterium
ATAAATTCGGAAAATGCGACGGCAGGCTTGAGATCGGCATACGGCTGATATGGGACGAAAAATCAAAGATGGTCAAGCTGCGTGTTCCAACCGTTTTCGGCGAAATGAAAGCCAAGGGCGAGGTTTCGTACGGCGAGCAGGAGCTTCGTATGGACGGACGCGAGAACGTCACTCAGCGGTATATAATACTGTCGGACGGCGGCGACGCACTTTCGGTAATAAACAGCGGTACATACGGCAGTTCAATAGACGGAAACGCTCTGCGAGTGTCGCTGCTGCGCTCACCTGGTTACACGGCGCATCCGATAGGCGACCGCAAGGTGATGCCGCAGGATCGTCACAGCGCATATGTGGAGCAGGGCGAGCGGCTTTATAGCTTCACGCTGCTGTTCGGCGGTGCAGATGAAATAGCCGAGCGCACTCCGCGTGCAGCGGACGCCGTAAACGAAGCGCCGATGACGCTGTCGTTCTTCCCATCTGGAGCCGGAGAGCTTCCGAGCGGCTGCGCAAAGCTTGAGGGAAGCGAAAAAATACGTCTGAGCGCGCTGAAAAAAGCGGAGGATGGACGGGGCTATATCGCGCGCCTGTTCAATCCGTCGTGCGGAGAAGAAAAGGTCACGTTTGTATTCGGCAGCACTGCGGCGGCGCTCACTCTGGGAAAATATGAGATACTGTCGCTGCGCATTTATAACGGAAGTGTTGTAAAATGTGATCTCTGCGAAAACGACTTGAAATAAATCAAATTTTCGGGTAAAACCTGAAAAGTATTGACAGATAAAACCCAATGTGGTATAATAATAACCACATTGGGGCATAGCCAAGTCGGTTAAGGCACAGGACTTTGACTCCTGCACTACGTTGGTTCGAGTCCAACTGTCCCAGCCATAAAGCAGCCCATTTACCCTTGATTTTATTGGGTAAATGGGCTGCTTTTATGTTCGCCGCACTATAATGGGCTATCGCCTTAACAATTGTCTGCCCACGATACAATTATTGCTTGCAATATCATACATTTAATGGTATAACATAATATTATAACCGGATTAAATAAATATTGTTTATTTTGTGCAATACCAAATAATTAACATTTTCATTGAAATTAAGAACATTTACCGTTGTTTTCAATAAAAAATGTGAGTTTAGCTTAAATCTGAGTTTAATTTAAAGGAGAGTAAAAAATATGCAAAAAACTAATGTATGCCAAAAAAGCTGCCTGCTGCTTTTATGCGCAATAATATGTCAGGTGTTTGCGGCCTGCACGAATACTCCTGCCGCTCAGAATCAGAACGACAGCACTGATGCACAGACTCAAGCCTTAACGGAGAATGTGGCGGAAGCAACAGATCCGGATTATGTCACGGAGCTTCCCGAGGATACCGATCTCAGCGGATACGATTTCTATATTTTAGCGAGATTGAACGAAAACGACTATGCCAAGACCAATAGCTGGACTTCGCATGATATGGATTGTGAAGCCGAAAATGGAGATCCCATCGACGATGCCGTTTATAAACGAAATTCATCTATTGAAGAAAAATACAACTGCAATATACATATGAATTACAGCGGCGATGTTGCCGGGGATATAAAAAAGCTTGTTTCATCAGGCGATAATACATATTCCATCGCACTTCCTCCCTCGCAAGCCGCCGCTGTAATGGCAAGCGAAGGCTATCTTTCGGATCTCAATAATATGCCTTATATAAATTTATCCAAAAAATATTGGGATCAGGGACTTGTCAGCGGCGTTAAAATAAACAATAAGGTTTATTTTGCGACAGGCGATATCATGATGATGGATGACGATGCTACATGGGTATTTTATTTTAATAAATCGCTCGTTTCCGAATACTCTTTAAAATCGCCTTACGATTATGTAAGGAATGATGAATGGACGATGGATACGCTGTATAAAACAATTTCCTCGGTTTCGGCGGATCTTGACGGCGACGGTAAATATACGATGGAAGATCGTTACGGTCTTGTCACGCATAACGGCGGCTTCGGAATGTTTCAATATTTCGGCGCTCAGCCTATAATAACCTCCGAATCCGGCGAATTGCAGATAACCTTTGATAATGAACGTATGTATAAGCTTATAGAAATCACCACGGCAATATCCAAGGATATGACAGCTTCATATACCTTTACAGATTGGAGCGACGGCGTCAATATGTTTGCCGACAGCAAAGCTCTGTTCTATGTGGAGGTTCTTGACAAATTCCGCCATCTTCGCGGCGCTGATGTCGATTTCGGCGTTATTCCCGCTCCAAAGCTTGATGAAGCGCAGGAAAATTATACAACCGCATTTGACGCGATAACATCGGTAGTCGTCGTACCGTCCTCAAATACCTCTGATGAGCAGATCGGCTTTATCCTTGAGGCTATGGCAGGCGGTTCGGTAAATACGCTTACCTCGGCGTATTACGACACAAACCTCACGACAAAATATATGCGTGATGAGGACAGTATCGAAATGCTCGAAATCATTCTGCGCAATAGAATTTATGACCTCGGACGTTTTTATACAATAGGCGGAACGCAGGGAATATTCTCATCAGTCATATCGCAGGGCAATAATGATTTTGCGTCGCAATATGCGAAAATCGCGGATAAAGCGCAGACCGAGCTTGCAAAACTCATCGAAAAATTTGCGTAAGGAGAATAAGCGGCTAATATGAATCCACTGTTCAACAACGATATATTCATTCCGGACGGAGAAGCTCATGTCATGCCTGACGGCAGACTGTATGTTTACGGTTCGCTTGATATCCGCGGCAATGAAAGCTACTGCTCAAGCAGCTACCATGTTATGTCGACCGATGACGCTAAGCTTGAAAAATGGGTCGATCATGGCGTCGCGTTTTCAACCGACTGCGCTTATTTTAACAAAAACGGTGAAAATGTAATACTATACGCGCCCGATGCTGTCGAAAATAATGGTATATATTACCTTTATTACTGCACCTCGCAGAATAAAGAGGGCGTAGCCAAAGCTGATTGCCCGTACGGGCCGTTCACGCCGGTAAAAGAAATCGAATATGCCAGCGGAAGCGGCATTGATCCCGCCGTTTTCAAAGATGATGACGGTCAGTGTTATTATTATTGGGGGCAGTTCAGTCTTAACGGTGCGAAGCTGAGCGAAAGCATGACCGAAATAGATATGACGACGCTGCACAGGGATCTGATCACCGAGCATGAGCATGGCTTCCACGAGGGCGCGTCGGTCAGAAAGCATAACGGTAAGTATTATCTTTTATATACCGATATATCGAGAGGAAGGGCGACCTGCATCTCATACGCGGTATCTGATTCACCTCTCGGGCCGTTCAAAAAGGGAGGAGTGATCGTCGATAATATCTACTGTGATCCTATGACATGGAACAATCACGGTTCGATGGAATGCTTTAAAGGTCAATGGTATATTTTTTATCACAGATCCTCTTTTAACAGTCAGTTTTCAAGAAGGCTCTGTGCTGAAAAAATATTTTTTAATGCCGACGGAAGTATCGGCGAGGTATGTCAGACGTCAACCGGAGCGTCGGAAAAATACAAAAGAGGATGTACAATACCGGCGCGTTCGGTATGCGCAATGATGGGAAGCTGCTGCTTGATTTATGCCAATAACAGCGAGCTTCTGAAAAGCGGCGGCGCCGACAGGGTACGTCCGGATTCTGCGAGATTCAAATATGTCGATCTGAAGGGCTGCCGGAAAATCACATTGAATATGCGCGGCAAGGGCGTCGTATCGGTTTATACAGACGGCTCGCACAGGCTGGGGGAATTCCGCGTGGAATCAGATGAATTCAAAGCTTATACAGTCGATACCGATATAGAAACAAACACAGACTGCTTATGGGTTTGTTTTTATGGCGGAGCTATGATTCTTTCCGATATTGAAATAGATTGACCGCAAGCTTTGACGCTGAATACAATTTATAATACATCAAAAACCGCACGATCTGCATCGTGCGGTTTTGCATTTATATAAAATACGCGTTAGTAAACGCCTTATGTCCCTCGAAATCCGTTACCTCCAGCCGGAAATAACGCTCGTCCGGATTAAGCTTGAAGCGAGCCTC
>JBAXZA010000197.1:0-4061 GCA_041670545.1 Eubacteriales bacterium
TGTAGCGGTTTGAGAGTATGCGCACTGTATGTACCGGCGAATAATCGTCGGTTTCGGTATTGTCGAACGGCACCTTTCCCTTGTACGGATTATCCGGCCATGTGCCGACGGGGTTCACCGAGCAGAGATAATTGCCGTAGATCTCGATATCGCGAAGCTCGGCTCTCTCGGCGTTTTCCTCGCACGTTCCCCAGGTGATAAAGGCGACCGCTTTTCCCCCGGCGGAATTTATATAGCTGTTGACAGCTCTGATGCCGTATACCCCGCACGGCTCGTCCGGACGGCTGACCCACCATACGAGTCCGCGCGGATCGTGCCGTACCGACGTTATGACGATGCCGTCGTCATTGGATTGGAAGAAGCAGCGGTTTATCATGACATCGTGCGTTCCCACCATCATGCCGAAGCCGTCGCCCGAAACGCATTTGACCTCGTAAAGCTTCATGTTGCCGCAGTAAACGCGCGAGCAGGCGTAAAACCCTATGTGGTAATTGTTTGTACGCACAAGCGATATGCCGCTCACCTCGATATCGGAGCAGTGATAGAAGCCGAGCGGTATGCGGTGGATTCTGTCCGGGCAGCCGCACGAATAGCCCGGCATATCGACGCCCTCCTCCGAACCGGTATCCATCTGACGTATCGTTCCGCCGCCGCGCACCGCAAAGCGCCGTATGTCGTGCGCCTGTATCATCGGGAGGTTGCAGACGTGCAGACAGTGCGTCCAGTTGACGCCGGGGACGACGCCGTCGTGACCGTAGGTGACGTCATTTTGATATTCACCGGGATACTGCGACTGCCAGAGGACGGAGCCGCTCTCAAGCTCGAGCGCGACATTTGAGCGCATGAGCAGATTTGTGACGATGTAGCGCCGTCCGCAGCGAAAGCCGAATTCCTCGCTCATATCGCCCGGGACGACGACGCTTCCGCCGCCGCGCCGCGACATTTCGTCAACAGCGCGCTGTATGGCGTCGGTATCGTCGGTAAATGCGTCGCCGCGCGCACCGAAATCGAGTACGCTTACCGAACGCTCCGGCAGGCTGAAAGCATAGGGATTGTGCGCGAAATCTTCGTAGTTTTCGATATGGAAGCGTGCGCAGACTCGCTCAAAGCGTTCTCCGTCGTATAAAAACAGCAGAAATTCATAGGGCAGGCGGGATATAACGCCGTCCGAGAGCGGAATATCGCTGATGGTCAGATCGTTTTGCGCGTCGCATTCGCGGAGCAGCGTTTTGCCGACCGGAGTATCGCCGCCGTCCGCCATTGTGGTCTGATAAAGGCGCAGCTTTTTGCCAGTGACATCCCCGAAAAGATTAACGCGAACGGTCACAGCTCCGTCCGCCGCCATAGCCGCACCGGGCGTCGGATATTTTATCGTTCCCACGGCGCGGCAGGAGATAACGCGTCCGAGCGGCGCGGCGACGGCGTCCTCCTGCTCGAAGCTGTAACGGTCGAGGAGTATCTCGCCCTCGCCTTTGAATCTGAACCTGAAGGCGCGCAGACGTCCCTCGCAGTTTTTCGTCTGCGAAAGGTTAAAATAATACGCCTTTTTGCCTTCGGCGAGCGGAAGGGTGACAGACGCGTTTTCGGCGCTGTATTCGCCGTGCGTATAGGTTATATATTCGACTGTGACGCTTTTCGCGGTCGAATGGTTGTCGATAACGGCGAATATTGTGTTGCGGCGCGGCATTAGCATATTGCAGACGGTGTCGGAGCTGTCTGGAAACTCTGGCGAGCCGAGCGTCCCCTCGCCGCACAGGTGAATATTCAGCGCCGCGCCTTTTTTATCGGTCATTTCGGACAGCTTTAGTCCGTCTGCGGTATAAAAATCCGTCTGACCGCGGTAACGCATGAGATAATCGTAGACAAACAGCGGCTTTATGTCGATATCGGCTGCGCTGACGCCCTCAAATTCGACCGTCTGCGGGACAAAGGACAGCGCGGAGGTTGAAAGGTCGATCGAATTCGCTCCCTCGGCAGCTTCAAGCGCCGACATGAAGCTGTCGCCGCCGTTTCTCAGCGTAACGCGGAGGATTCCGGCACATTCGGCGGTGAAGGCAAGCCGCATACCGGACGCTTTGGTGAAATCATACGCGAGCGGCATGACGCCGCCGGATGTTTCCGCGCTGAAAACACTGTCGGCGGTTCTGCGGAGCGTGCGCGCGGTTATGAGGTTCTGCGACGGCGTTTCGCGGCCCGCGTCGTAGGTGAAATCGGTCTGCCGTCTGCGCGGAAAGGTGTATTTATCGTAAACGAGATATTTCTGCATATATATTCTCCTTAAACAATTTAAACGTTACAAACATATGCACAGGCGCGGCGGAGCGTTTCACATGGAGTGCATGGACGCTCCGCCGCTATTTATTGTAATATGAAAATCAGTATTTATTTGTTTCCGAGCGCTTCGGCGACCAGCTTGAGCTTTGCGGGTATATCGATATGCTGCGGACATTTTTTCGCGCAGGCGCCGCACTCAACGCATTGGGAGAGGAGTGCGCCGCGACGTTCGTTTCTGCCGATCTCCGAATACATTCCGCGCGCGAGGTCGGTCATGCCGTAGACGTTATGATATGTATACGCTGAGAAAGCGTAGGGAATATTGATACCGCGCGGGCAGGGCATACAGTATTCGCAGCCGGTGCAGTAGAGGTCGGAGAATTTCTTCAGCTCGACCATCATTTCGGCGGCGCGCTTAAAATCGTCCTCAGACATAGGCGTTTCCATAGCGCCGATGCGGGCGTTCTGCTCGACCATTTCGATATCGGTCATGCCGGAGAGGGCGCAGGAAACGTTCTTGTTGCCGAGTACGAAACGCATGGCAAGCTCTGGCGTCGCTTCGTTCTTTTTGCCGAGCAGACGCTCGGAAAGACCCGAGGGAGCGGCAAGCCGTCCGCCGGCGACCGGACCCATTATGACTGTGCCGAGTCCCTTTTTGTGAGCGTTCGCCATAGCTTCCTCGTTTGAGCGGTCGAGCAGATTATACTGCATCAGCACCGAGGAGAATATTTCGCCGCGTTCGATTATGTACGCCATATTTTTGGGATCATCATGGAAGGAGAACGAGATGTGGCGTATCATGCCCTGCTCGATCGCTTTTCTTGCGCAGTCCATAAGGTGAAGCGGCGCGATGATATTGTCGAACGTGCCTTTATTTATGCCGTGAAAATGATAGATGTCAATATGATCGGTATCGAGCCGCGAAAGCGACTGCTCGAGCTGACGCCAGAATATGCCGTCGTCCTTCGCGTGGTCGCCGAGCGGACATTTGGTCGAAAGAATAATTTTGTCGCGGAACGGCTTAATTGCGCGCCCGACTGCGTATTGGCTGTTTTCATGGCAGTAGCCGACGGCGGTGTCGAAATAGTTGACGCCAAGCTCATAGGCGCGGCGCAGCATGACGTCGCTCTTGTCGGTATCGATATACCATTTGCCGTCCTTTTCATATTCGGGCAGACGCATACAGCCGAAGCCGAGCTGGGAAATTTTGAGTCCTGTTTTTCCGAAATCACGGTATTGCATGATAAATCCCTCCGCGGTTTTATATAAATTCAGTCAGCTTCCGCTCCCCCATAACAGCTGTCGGAAGCGCGCTTTTTTCGATTATAACACATTTTTTGCCGTATGGCAATAGTTTTTGTTGACAGCGCAATGTTTTAATGTGAGTCGGGGGAATATATTGGTATATTCCAAAACTTCGCAGCTTTGATATAGCGTTGGATTATGCGCTGATGTTTTTGCATACGTTTTCGCGGATGTTTTCGCGCGGATGTTTTCGCGCAGGTTTACGCGGAAGAATCTGGAGGATGGGGGACGCGGCGGCGCCCCTCACCATCCAGACCTCCCGTTCCCCGCTGGGACGCGCAAGACGCGTGCGGCACTCCCGCGTGTGAGCGCTCTCTGCAAGATGTAGTCTCGTTAATGCCGCTGTTTCTCTCCAAGCATGGTGTGGCGCAGCCGCACCAGCGGAGATGTGAACACTGATGCGGTTGACAATGGCGTCGATTGTTCGGTGCGAAAATTATTGTCGCGACTCACGCCGCCGTCGTTACCCGACCTCGGATAAA
>JBAXZA010000198.1:0-4061 GCA_041670545.1 Eubacteriales bacterium
AATATTCCTGCTGCGCTTCGTCGAATTTAGGATAGGGCAGGATTCCGAAATCGTTCTTCATATCGCGGAAATATGTAACGAGATCGAGCAGCTGCATGAAAAACAGCGCCTGATCGTTCGAGAACATATTGATCGGGTCGTCGAGCGAATAGCTGACGCGCTGATAAGCGTAGGACTGCGTTTTATCGAAGGCGAACGCGGCGAACTTCTCAAACATGGCGAGTGCGCGCTGCGTATAAAATGTAAGCTCGATCTGCCCCTCAGCGTTGACGGTCGCGCATTTGTCGCCGGTGGAATTGTAAACGCCCATCAGCGTGTCGTCCCAGATGAGCGCGCCGTAGCGGTCGTTCATATCAAATGTTCCGTCGCCGTTGAGGTCGGAGGATACCGATCCTGCGAGCCTGATAAAATTATCCATCGTCCAGCTGCCGTCCTTGACCATCGCGTACGGATCGTCGAGCTTGAACGCTTCGACGAGCGATTTGCTGAACAATATCGCCTGCGTGGCGTCGTTGTCGGCGGTGGAAATATCGCCGGTCGAATAGAACATACGCCCCTTGATCATAAGGTCGTCGTTCGCCTTCTGATCCCACCAGGGCTGCGTGAGGTCGATGTAGGGCAGGGAAGCGATATCGAAAAGATAGCCGTCGTAGGCGAGCTTGCAGCAGGCGTAGCCGCCGAGCATCGCGATGTCGTAGGCGCCGTCGCCCGCCAGCACGCTGCTCTTTAGCTTCTTTTCTCCGGCATCCGAGCCGTATTCCTCGGTATTTGTGATTTTTATATTATATTTTTCCGAAACCGCGGCGTTGCGCTGATAGCGGGCGTCGTTGACAGGCTCGCCGGTGATTTCCGGAGCGTCAAAATCGTTTTTTTCGCGTCCGTTTTCGGTGTTTCCCGAAATAAGCACCTTGAATTCGTAGCCATCATAATCCTTATCGGGCAGCTCTGGACGCAGCTCGGCGGTAGTAGTCTCTGCGGCGGCGGACGTTATGCCGGCGGCGGGCGACGCGGGATCGGGTTTTTGTGAGCCGCAGGCGGCTGCCATGGGCAGCACCGCCGCGCAGATGAGCGCCGCACAGAGCAGTTTTACTGAATATTTCAAAATAATTCCCCCAAATAATAATTATACCTATAACACATACAATTTTATCACCGTTTGCAATAACTGTCAAGCAATGCAGCGCATTTATCTTATATTTCTGCGTAATTCACAAATTGTTACGCAAAAAAACGTTCATTATCACAATAGCAAAACTTCATCATAAATTCATTTTTTCATAATATGATAGAAATAAAAGCATAGCGGATAAAAATATTCAAGATATTTTAAGAAATATATGATATAATATGGCTATAAACCTCGGGAGGACGGCACTTTATGAGAATATTGATAGTTGAGGACGAGAAAAAGTTATCCGAAGCGCTCGCGGCGATACTTCAAAAGAACAAGTATTCGGCGGACGCAGCTTATGACGGCGTCGATGGACTTGACTGCGCGATGTCCGGCATTTACGACGTGATAATACTCGATATAATGCTTCCGCGCATGGACGGACTCGAGCTGCTGCGCAGGCTGCGAGCCGATGGGATAAAGACTCCGGTGATACTGCTCACCGCAAAATACGAGATAACCGACCGTGTGCGCGGGCTTGACAGCGGCGCGGACGATTATCTGACAAAGCCGTTTTCGAGCGACGAGCTGCTCGCGCGCATCCGGGCGCTGTCCCGCCGCAATGTCACCGTTTTCGGCGACGACGCGCTCACCTTCGACGATATCACGCTCGACCTTTCAGCCTACGAGCTGTGCTGCGGCGGACGGAATATCAGACTTGGCGCGAAGGAAATGCAGATACTCGAGCTGCTCATCAAATACGGCGGGCGAATCTGCTCGAAGGAGGAGCTGCTCGTCAAGGTCTGGGGCTACGACAGCGACGCCGAATACAATAATGTCGAGGTGTATATTTCGTTCATCCGCAAAAAGCTGACGCATCTTCATTCGCGCGTTCAGATAAAAACGGTGCGGAGCGCGGGCTATTGTCTCGCGGCGGAGGTTTGATATGCTCAAACGTCTGCGTCTGCGCTTCACGCTGATAATATTGACGCTTTTTCTCGCTGTTCTCGGCTCGACCGTTGTGGTTCTTTCAATATATATATACCGCTCGACGGTAACGCAGACCGAGATGATACTTGCGCAGACCGCCGACGGAGGAGGTGCGGCGCCGCAGCATATGTCGTCCGGGGAGGAGGATAACGCGCTGGGCGCTGTGCATACCCGCGACGAGAGCAAATTCCGCGATAAGCCGCTGTATCAGCTTGAAACGGTGACCTTCCGCTATGATTCCGACGGAAATATCACCGAAACGATATATTCCTTTCCCGATGAGGATAGCGAAGCCGGCGAAGCGCTGCTCGCTCTCGCAGAGTCGCTGATAGCCGGCGGAGAGAGCGGCGGAAAATGCTCGCTCGGCGGTTCGGGCTACCGCTTTCTGCTGCGCGGCGGCTCAGCCGGAGGTGTGCTTGTAATCGGCAGCCGCGATAATGAAATCGGAACTGCCGGACGTCTGCTGCTCATCGATTCTATCGTGCTGCTTGGCGGAGCGGCTCTGCTCACGCTTATAAGCGCGCTGCTCTCGCGATGGGCGGTAAAACCCGTAGGACAGGCATGGGAGCGGCAGAAACGCTTTATCGCCGACGCTTCACACGAGCTGAAAACGCCGCTTACCGTCATATCGACCAATCTGGAGCTTGTCATGCAGAATCCTTCGGAAACGGTCAGGAGTCAGAGCAAATGGCTGGGCTATATAGCGTCCGAATCGGCGCAGATGAAAACGCTGGTCGGCGACCTTTTGTATCTTGCGCGGCTCGACGCTTCGGAGGACGGAATTCTGCCCTCGTCGGAAATACGTGAATTTTCGCTCAGCGACGCCGTCACCGACGCGTGTCTGCCGTTTGAATCGGTCGCTTTTGAAGCCGGAGCGTCGCTTGAATGCGATATCGAACCTGATATCGCGATGATTGGCAATGAGAACGAGCTTCACCGCCTTACCGCGATATTCCTCGACAACGCCATAAAAAACACGCCGCGCGGAGGGAACATCAAAATATCGCTGACAAAGCGCAGAAACGAGCTGCGGCTCGAATGTGAAAACACCGGCGAAACCATCGCGCCCGAGCATTTAGCGCGCATCTTCGAGCGTTTTTACCGCGCCGACAGCTCGCGCGACCGCAATACGGGCGGCTACGGACTCGGGCTTTCGATCGCGCATTCGATAATAGCGTCGCATAAGGGACGCGCCGAGGCGGCAAGCGAAAACGGCGTCACGCGTTTTACCGCTGTGTTCACCATATGAAAAAACAGAATATCTAAAAAAGGGTTTTCCGGTGTGCCGCGTCATGCGCCGGAAGCCTTTTTTCGTGTATTACGGTTCGCAATATGACAAAAATGACGTTATTATTGTAAAATATTATTAAATATGTGCGAATATTCAAGATATTAACACCATATTCATAATTGAGCGTTACAATATGGGTATATTGTTATTATATCATTTTTTACATACCTCACCGTCAGCCATATCTGTTATCATATAATATACCACCATGAAAGGCATGGTCACGCTGTTTTGAATATATTGCATCTGAAATATGCTGTCGAGGTCGAAAAGACCGGCTCGATAACGCAGGCTGCCGAACATTTGTTCATGGGGCAGCCGAATTTAAGCAAAGCCATACGCGAGCTTGAAACAAATCTCGGCATAACTCTTTTTAAACGCACCTCAAAGGGCGTCGTCGCCACGCAGGAGGGCGAAATATTCCTTAAATACGCAAAAAGCATCATCGCGCAGGTCGACGCTGTCGAAGCGCTTTACAGCCCAAAGCGGCAGAATAAACTGAGCTATTCCTTCGCTGTTTCGCATATCGATTACGCCGCCGAAGCGTTCCTGCGCTTCGCTTCCGATATAACGAGCGACGACGAATCGGGAGGTATGCCGCTGCGGACGGAGGATATTGCGTCGAAGGATATCAGCTTCGAAATACGCGAAGCCGACACGCTCGGCATC
>JBAXZA010000199.1:0-4058 GCA_041670545.1 Eubacteriales bacterium
AACAAAGCCGGTTTTAACGCCGGTGAACGCGGTCAGATATCGGTCGTAATAGCCCTTGCCGTAGCCGAGACGGTAACCGGAACGGTCATACACGAGAGCCGGAATGATGCAGGCGGCGTTTTTATAACTTCTGGGATTATATACGGGAAGTGAAGCGGATGGCTCAAATATTCCGTAGCTGCCCTTTTCAAGCTGCTCGAGCGAGGTCACAATATGGTAATCCATCGTGCAGCGTGTGGAATCGCAGCGCGGATACGCGACGATCTTGCCGCATTCGAGCGCGTGGCGTGCAATCGAGGTGACGTCGATCTCCGAACCCTTCGGGGCGTACATCAAAATAGCTTCGGCGTAGCGGTAGGTGACGAGCGACATGAAGCGGCGGCAGACGGCTTCGTCATATTCAGCTTTAAGCTCGGCGGGTATCGAGCGCCGTTTTTCGAGAAACTGCGAGCGTATACGCTCCTTGGCTAATCTTATTTCGTACATTTTGTGATCCTTAAGTGAGATTTTCGGGTATCGCGGAAGCATAAAACATATCGGCAGCATGACAAAACCGCCGTCGGATAAGCTCGCCGGAGGTTATATCGCCATTACGGATTTTTTAAGCTCGTCTGATTTATTCTGACCGCAGAGAGCGGCGACCAGCGCAAGCGAAAATTCGAGCGATACGCCCATTCCGCGCGCGGTTATGAATTTGCCGTCGACGGCGACCGGCTTGTCCGAAATTTTCGCTCCGGTGAGGAATTTTTCAAAGCCGGGATAGCAGACAGCTTCGCGTCCGGAAAGGAGTCCCATTTTGCCCAATACCGAGGGAGCAGCGCAGATAGCGGCGATATAAGCGCCGTTTTTTGAAGCGTCTGTCAGTATTTTCTTAACCTCCGCCGATGCGGCGAGATTCTCCGTTCCAACGCCGCCGCCGGGCAGAATCACCATCTCCGGCTTGATTTTTTTGTCAAGCTCGTCAATAGTATAGTCGGATATGATCTGTATTCCGTGCGAACCTGTGACGCACATATTTTCGGTTATCGATACCGTAGAGAGCTTGACGCCGGCGCGGCGAAGCATATCGACGGGAGTAAGAGCTTCGATCTCCTCGAAGCCATCTGCTAAAAACAGATAAACCATGATATAAACCTCCGTTATTTGATTCCGGCCGCGCTCAGACGTCGAGCAAAAGCCCGAAGCCTCGGATGTCGTTTTCTCCGTGCAGATTTTTGATCATGCCGAAGCGGTCAGATACTTTTTTTACCTCTATTATACCATCTGAAATGGTTTCGGAACAGAATAATTCGTAAATTTTTATAATCTTTTTTATATTTTCGCCGCATTCGTTCTCCGAAACGTTATTTTCATGCGAAAATATCAAACCTCCGTCATGAGGAACATAATAAAGTCCCTCAAGCGACATTTTTTCAAGCGCTTTGGAACGCGCGATAAAGCCGTGATGAACAGGTGGGTGAAAATTTTCCGCCGGCAGAGCGTTATCGAATATTTCACTGTTCGGACATTCATAAACCGGTGTTCTGCAAAGACTGTATCCAAAATGACGATACAGCGGCCATAAATGTTCCCCTGCTGGTATTAAAAACAAGAAGTCAAGTCCATCGTCCGCACAGACGCGCTCGCAAAAGCGCATGAGCGGCGTAAATAAGCCCTTTCCGCGGTACTGCGAAGCGACGGCGGCGGCGTAAATATAACCTCCGCGCGCGCTGCCGAGCGAAATATCGCAGATGTTTATCATTGCCGCAGCTCGCCCGCTGTCAAATACAGCTACCGCGCGCGGTTTTATCTCGCGATAAAACTCCGTGATAAATTCCTCATCGTCGCCGAAAACGTCATGCCAGAGCGCAATAAGCGCGCCCAGCTCCGAAGGCTTCACTCTGCGCGGCGAAAGGGAAGAATAATCAATCGAATTCATCTCTGTTCAGCACCATTTCCATATATTGCTGCTTTGTGATAAGCACATTGCGCGGTTTTTGTCCTTCGGGAGCGCTGACATAGCCGAGCTGTTCCATACGGTCGATGAGCTTGGCGGCGCGTCCGTAGCCGAGCGAAAGACGGCGCTGGATGAGCGAGGTGGATATTTTCCCGCTGTCCACCGCAAGCTCTATCGCTGGTTTCAGCATGGGATCGGCGTTTTCGCCGTCGTCGTCAGCAGAAGCCGCCGCGCCGCCTGAACCCTTTTTGCCGTTACCGCAGGCCTCGGCGGCTTTTTCGATATTGTCGATGACGTCATGATCGTATTCGATATCCCCCGACTGACGCTTGATAAAATCTGTAACTCCGTCGATATCAGTTTCGCTGACGAACGCGCCCTGCACTCGTATCGGCTTTGACGAGCCGACTGGAGCGTAGAGCATATCGCCGCGTCCGATCAGCTTTTCCGCGCCGGTAATATCGATAATAGTGCGTGAATCGACCTGCGACGCGACGGTGAACGCTATACGCGAGGGGATATTCGCCTTGATAAGACCGGTGATGACGTCGACCGACGGACGCTGCGTACCAATGACAAGGTGCATACCTGCGGCGCGCGCTTTCTGCGCGAGACGGCAGATCGATTCCTCGACGTCGTCGGGCGCGGTCATCATGAGATCGGCAAGCTCGTCAATGATAATGACTATCTGCGGCAGCTTCTGTTTCTGACAAGACAGCTCTCGTGAAATTTCGGCTTCGACCGAAGCGTTGTAGCTCATGAGATCGCGAACTCCTTCGGTTTCGATAAGCTCAAAACGGCGTTCCATTTCGGTGACCGCCCAATGCAGCGAGCCGGCGGCCTTTTTCGGATCTGAAACGACCGGAACGAGCAGATGCGGCAGACCGTTGTAGATGTTCAGCTCGACCTTTTTCGGGTCGACGAGGATAAGCTTTACCTCCTCCGGAGTCGATTTATAGAGCAGGCTGACTATCATCGAGTTTATGCAGACCGATTTGCCCATGCCGGTCGCGCCCGCGATGAGCAGATGGGGCATTTTGGCAATATCGAGATAAATAGGCTCGCCGGCGACGTCCATGCCGAGCGAAACGCAGATTTTCGATTTACTCGCCTTGAACTTCTGATTTTCGATAAGATCGCGCAGATAAACGGTAGCAACCACGCGGTTCGGGACTTCGATTCCGACCGCGCTCTTTCCGGGTATCGGAGCTTCAATACGGACTCCTGTAGTCGCCAGATTGAGCGAAATATCGTCAACAAGATTTGAGATCGAGCGGACGCGAACCCCCTCGTCGGGCGCAAGCTCATAGCGTGTGATTGTTGGTCCGCGCGAAATATTGACGATGCGGGTGCGTACCTTGAAGCTGTTGAGGGTATCAACCAGCTTTTTCGCGGTCGTCTGAAGCTCCTCGGTGACGTCCTCGTTTTTGGGCGGGGCGTCGGAATGGAGCAGGGTGGGCGGCGGCAGCTCGTACACAATTTGTTTGCCCGGCGCGATGTGATTTTCAAGTACCTCGCCGGTGGAAGTATCGACCGTTATCCGGCGGCGCTCGATCTCAAGAGGTCGGCTGATGCTCGCCAGCAGCTCGGGATCGATGATAGGAGCGTCGTCTGCCTTTTTTTTGTTTGTCTCGGCGCTCGAGGTAAGGACAAAGCCGCCCTCTGTCTGCGTTCCGTGCATGGGAATGATTTTTGGGGCAACGCTTTTGTTTGGAGCGCCGCTGGGTTTTATAATGTCGTCGGCGTCGATATCGCCGAAAATATCCTTTGTATCACCGATATCCTCCGGCATAACGTCAGGCTGAGCGTCTGAATGAAGCGTCACATCGGCCGCAAGCTGCTCACCCGGATAGGGAAGCGGGGACGGACGAACAGCGGGATTGTCCGCGTTCTCGCTGAATATTGCGTCGAGGTCGACGCCGCTGTCGGTGCGTTCGCCCGCGCGTTTGATTATTTTGCCGCGAAGAGGCAGCGGTGCGATGAAGGTTTTTTTAGCGTTTCCGCTGTCCCCTCGCGTTATGCTGATTTCGTCCTCGCCGTCGTGCGGATCCTGTGCCGCCGGACTTTTGAGCGCGGCGTCGAAAGCGTCGCTGTCGACGGTATTCTCCATCTGCTCTCCGCT
>JBAXZA010000200.1:0-4049 GCA_041670545.1 Eubacteriales bacterium
AAACGAGATCGGAGCGATCGCGGTAAAGGCGCTGTCGGCAAAGCCCCGCATGGGCAATCCTACGCCGAGAATCTGCGAATGCAGCTCTGGCATACTCAACGCCATAGGACTTCAGAATCAGGGCGCGGAGCATTTCATCGCGGACGATCTTCCGTGGCTGAAAAGCACCGGCGCTGTCGTCATTGCGAACATGGTTGGGTCGAGCGCCGAGGATTATGTCCGCTGCGCCGATATACTCGACAGCAGCGCGGTCGATATGCTCGAGGTGAATATTTCCTGCCCTAACGTCCGAGAGGGAGGGATTGCGTTCGGAACTCGCGCGGACACCGCCGCGGCTTTGACCGCCGAAATTCGCCGTCACACGAAAAAGCCGCTGATGATAAAGCTTTCGCCGAACGTATCTGATATCGCGGAGATCGCCCGCGCGGTCGAAGCGTCGGGAGCCGACGCGGTCAGTCTGATCAATACTCTGATGGGTATGCGCATCAATATAAAAACGCGCCGCCCGATGCTCGCAAACGTCACAGGCGGACTTTCAGGTCCGGCGATATTTCCGGTCGCGCTGCGTATGGTGTGGCAGACGCGCGCCGCGATAAAGCTTCCCATACTCGGCGGCGGAGGGATAACGAGCGCTTCGGATGCCGTTGAAATGCTGCTCGCCGGAGCGGACGCAGTATCAGTCGGCACAGCGATGTTTAAAAATCCGTACGCTCCCATCGAAATACGCGACGGTATAGCGGCTTATTGCGCCGAAAACGGCATTTCTGACGTTTCCGAGCTGAGCGGAGCGGTCAGAATATGAGTCAATCGCCTAAAAGTCTTAAAAATTATGATACTGAAAGCACAATTGCGGCAATATCCACACCCTATGGGCGCGGCGGCGTCGCGCTGATACGAATTTCCGGTTCGAGCGCCGTCGAGATAGCCGAAAAAATGTTCGTGCCGCGCGGAAAAAAAACTCTCGGCGAAAATACGCCGCGCACAGCCATATACGGCGATATCTACGCTGTGACGGCGGACGGCGGGCGTTATATCTGCGACGATGGAATCGCGACGCTCTTTGCCGCGCCGTCGTCCTATACAGGTGAAGATACTGTCGAGATAACCTGTCACGGCGGAATTCTGCTTTCGCAGACGGTGCTGTCGAGCATTTTTATATGCGGAGCGCGTCCGGCGGAAGCGGGCGAATTTACGAAGCGAGCGTATCTCAACGGCAGACTCGGACTGACGCGCGCCGAAGCGATAATCGACCTCATCGACGCTGAAAGCCCCGAAAAGCTGCGCTTGTCGGCGTCGCAGTCGCGCGGCGTACTCGGCGGAGAGCTTGAGCGGCTTTACATCATGATGCGCGAGCTTGTATCGAGCGTTTACGTTTATATCGATTTTCCGGACGAGGATCTTTCCGATATACCGAGCGCCGAATTTCGCCGCCGGCTCGACGCGATGCTGCAAAGTGTGAACCGTCTGTGCGCCACCTATCGCACCGGACGCGCCGTCAGCGAGGGCATCTGCACCTGCATCGCGGGTAAACCAAATGTCGGCAAATCCTCGCTGCTCAACGCGCTGTCCGGCGCGCGGCGGGCGATAGTCACCGATATCGCCGGAACTACGCGCGACATTATCGAGGAAACGGTCAATATCGGACGCGTGCTGCTGCGTCTTTCGGATACCGCCGGAATGCGTGATACCAAAGATGAGATCGAGCGGATAGGCGTAAAATACGCAGTTGAGCGTATGTCCGAAGCCGAGCTTATACTCGCCGTTTTTGACGGCGGCAGTGCGCTTGACGACGAGGACGACGCTTTTATCGACAAGCTCAATTCATGCGCCGGTTCTGTAATCGCGGTGATAAATAAAAGCGATCTCAAACAGAAGCTGGAGCGCGGCGAGCTTGTAAAAAAACTGCCGGAGGCGAAGCTCATCGAGCTTTCAGCCTCCGGCGGAGAGGGTATTGACGCGCTGCGCGATTTAATAAACGAAATGTTTACAGACGGCGCGATAAATTATGATACCGACGCGGTGATAACGAATTCAAGGCAATATTCAGAGCTTTACGAGGTAAAATGTGCGCTCGAACGCGCCTGTGCGACGCTTGACAACGGTCTGACGCAGGATATCGCCGGGCTTGATCTCGAATACGCGATGGGCAGGCTCGCCGAAATAGATGGGCGAAGCGTCACCTCCGACATTGTAGACAGCATTTTTCATCGTTTCTGCGTAGGAAAATAATTACTTTTTATCCTTATTCTTTGGAATTATCAGAATCACAAGAATAACTACGACCACCGCTATTACTATCGCAATAACAAGACCGGCGACATTGAAGCCGTTGGAATTAGCCGAGGTATCGAGCTTTGCTGTGGTTTCAGGAGCAGAGGTGGTGCTCTCTGAGGTGTTTCCGCCGATGATATCATCCTGCGTGTCGCCGTCGATGACACCGTCGTCGGCAATGTCCTGATTGGGGGTGTTGGCGTTGTCGTTGGGGATATTGGGAGAATTATTCGCGCCAAGTCCGTCGCTGCCGTTATGATTATTGTTATTTGCGCCGCCATTATTGTTTGCGGCGTTGTCGTTGGGATTCATGCCGTCGTTGGGAGTCTGATCCTGAGCGTTTGCGCCGCCGTTCTGGCGATCGCCGTCGATTCCGCCGTTGACATCAGAATTGCGGCTGCCGATACCGTTGTCGGCGATGATGTTTCCTCCCGGCACACCGTTAATGTTGCTTGCAAACGACACAGTGCCGAGCGCGAAAAGAATGCAGAGCGAAATTACCGCTCCGATAAGCGTTAACAGTTTATTGTGCTTTTTCATTACATATCTCCGTTTCATAACAAAACAGTGCTTTGCGGCGGCGATATATCGCGGCAAAACCTTATTTCGTGCAGATTTGTGATAACATTATCTGCGAATTCAACGGATAATATACCGGATATCCGAAAATAATTGTATGGACATTTTTTTTTGGGCTTTGTCCGGAAAATGATTAAATAACAAAGGTAAAAAATGGAACAAAAAAGATTTACAAAAAATGACAGCGGTTTTATCTGCGGACACTGCGGCGCATCGGTCGAACCGCTCGGCTATACGTCGCGCAACCATTGTCCGTTCTGTTTGTGGTCGCTTCATGCCGACGATCTGCCCGGCGACCGCGCGAGCGAATGTATGGGGCTGATGGAACCCGTCGCGGTCATACCGGACGCTAAAAAGGGATATATAATCGTTCACCGCTGTACAAAATGCGGCGCGATACGACGCAACAAAGCGGCGCACGAAGCAAAATCTCAGCCGGACGATATCCGAAAGCTCATCGCGCTGACGGCGAAAGCAGCGCCGGACGTCAAATAAACGCGGACGTCAATATAACGCCATCGCGGGAGGAGCGAAAACATTGATGAAACCGACCAAACATATAATTATTGCGCGTGTCGATAATAAACCCGGCGTAGTTTCGCGCATCGCCGGATTATTTACCCGCCGCGGCTACAATATAGACAGCCTTGTGACCGGTACTACCGAGAATCCGGATGTTTATCATATGACCATCACCGCGATCGGCACAAAGGACGAGATGGATCTGCTTATACATCAGCTCGGCCGCGTGATGGAGGTCATAACCGTCCGCGAAGCTGACAGCACCGATTATGTCACGCGTGAGCTTATGCTCATGCGCATCGACTGTGAACCCGATATGCGCACGGAAGCGATGAAGATTGCCGATGTGATGGGACTTCGCATTGCAGGCGTCACCTCACGCGGTATCGTAATCGAGGTCACCGGCGACGATGTGCGTCTTGAGAGCGCCGTACGCGCGTTTGAGCATATCGGCGTCGCATCGGTTATCCGAAGCGGTGCGGTTACAATCGAGATGTAGTGTTTATCATTGTTCGAAGCTGCGAATAAACTATCGTTACACCTGGTGTTTTATGTGCTGAAATAAAAAAGAACCGTTCAAGCGGTTCTTTTTTATTGTATAAAGAAAACCCCCAGCTAGGCTGGGGGGTTCGGTAAAGGCTATGCCTATACCTCTTGAATAAGTTAACTCCTTTTGA
>JBAXZA010000201.1:0-4017 GCA_041670545.1 Eubacteriales bacterium
GCGGCGCTGCCTGCGCTCACCGTGGTCAAGCGTCAGGGCAAAAGCTACCGCACGATGTGCAATATTTCACTGCGAACCGCCGTAACGCTTACGCAGCGTGCTCCGCTTGCCGAAATGGAGCGAAAATACGGCACGATATCGAAAATCTTCAATTTTTCGGCTAATATGTTCACCAAAAACGTCAGTGCCGCCGACAGCGGAGTGAAGGTCTACGCTTATATCTGCGATTTCAACGGTTCGTTCGCAGCGTTATACCTCGAATGCGGAGATGAATTCGCCGACGCTCTTCGCAATGTTATAAAACCGTTTACCGAACAGGGAGAGAAATAATGTACTGGTTTCTTTTCGCCGTCACCGCCGGACTTACCGCCCTTGCACTTTACGAAGGCTTTAAGAAAAAATAAACGGCTCCGCGCAAAGCGTAACCGTTTATATGCTGATATTATGACAGGAGCGTCTGTGTCATTTCGGCTGAGGCTCATTCGCCGTCAAGCTCGGCTTCATCGTCGTGATGCTTTATATCGGCGCTGATAGCCGCGACGAATTTTTTAGACGCTGCCGAAAGAGGTATCTTTTTGAGGTGAGCGAGCAGGAAACGGCGCGGCGGAAGCGGTTTTTTGAGCATAACCTCGCGCAGCTTTCCTTCGGCTATCGCCTGACGCGCAAAATCCTCGACGATGAACGCCGCACCGATGCCGCGCATGGCAAATTGAAGTATCAGATCGCTCTGCGCAAGCTCTACCGCCGGTTCGAGCAGCGAATCGGGCGCTCCGAACGCACGCAGATGGCTCTCTATGTAGCCGCGAGTCGACGTGGCGCGGTCGAGCATTATCATCGGATAGCGCGACAGGGTGTCGAGATCGACCGGAGAATCAAACAGCGGCGCATACTGCTCGGTGTTGGCGCAGACCACGATATCGTGTATGCTCTTTACCGGAAAGCTTTCAAGCTCGCTGTCAAGCTCCACCGGTTCGCTGATAACGCAGAAGTCGATCAGTCCGTTTTTAAGCGCCTTGAGCGTCTGCGGAGTCGGATTATTGGTGATACTCAGCTTGACATGAGGATATTCGCGGTTGAAATTTTCGATATAATCGAGCAGGAAATATTTAAGCGTCATATCCGACGCGCCGACGCGCAGAACGCCGCTGTTAAGCCCGCCGATATCGCGCAGCTTATCCTCTCCGGCTTCGAGATAGGTCAGCGCCGCCCCAACATAATCATAGAGCAGCTCGCCCTCCGGCGTGAGGTTTATGCCCCGGCTGGTGCGGAAAAACAGCTTCACGCCAAGCGCTCCCTCGAGCTGCGCGACGCCGCTCGACACAGCCGGCTGAGTGACGTAAAGACGCCGCGCCGCACCGGAAATGCTCCCGCTTTTCGCTACTTCAAGAAAAAATTTATAAAGCGTCAGGTTGTCGATCATACGTCATTACTCCTTTAAAATGAAAAGGGGAAGCGGCGCCGATAAACGACGCGCTTCCCTCGTTGGAAACGATTCTCGGCAGCGCCGGTGTCGCTGTGCGGCAGTGGTCAGCTTCCGAATTTTTATAAAAAGCAGCCGCTCAAAGTCCATACTTTAGAACGATAACCTGCTATACTTATATTATACACCTTTTTTGCCGTATGTCAATGACATTTTCAAGATTTTGCCCGCAAAACAGAACATCGCGGATTACGCCCTTATATTTTTGTGCCGGAGGACAATAAATGTTCGAATATTTTGCGCCGTTTATTCAGGATTACATCTACCGGAGCGGCTGGCAGGAGCTTCGCGGAGTTCAGCTTGAGGCCGCGCGGGTTATTTTCGAGTCGGAGGACAATCTGCTCGTCACCTCGGCTACGGCGTCCGGCAAGACCGAGGCGGCGTTCTTCCCCATCATCTCGCTGATGTGCGAAAATCCGCCGATGAGCGTCGGCTGCATATATGTAGCGCCGCTAAAAAGCCTTATTAACGATCAGTTCGCACGGCTCGACGAGCTGCTCGACCTCTCCGGCATACCGGTATATCATTGGCACGGCGACGTCGCCGCGTCGCACAAAAACAAGCTGCTCAAAGAGCCTAAGGGGATACTACAAATAACCCCCGAATCGCTCGAAAGTATGCTGATGAACCGCTCGAACGATATTGTGCGGCTGTTCGGCGACCTGCGCTTCGTCGTTATCGACGAGGTGCATATCCTGACCGGCACGGATCGGGGAGCGCAGATCATTTGTCAGCTCAACCGCATTGGGCGGCTCATCGGACATCACCCGCGCCGCATTGGGCTTTCGGCAACGGTGGGCGACGTGAACATCGCCGCGGACTGGCTGGGCGCGGGCAGCGGACGCCATACCGCCTGCCCCGTCATGCCGCGCGAAAAGCTGGTGTGGAAGCTCGGAATGGAGCATTTTTACATTCAGAACGAGCAGGCGGATCAAAGCCGCGACAAGCCGAAATTATACGCTTCCATCGATACCGACGCCGAAAGCGCGGCGCAGATGCTCGAAAAAGACGAAATGTCCGACACCGAGCCGGCGCAGCTCGACCCGGGCTACGAATATCTCTACGACTGCGTTAAAAATAAAAAATGCCTGGTGTTTTCAAATTCGCGCGAGGAAACCGAATATGTCACAGCGACGCTCCGTCAGATTGCCGAACACCGCGGCGACCCCGATGTTTTCTCGATACATCACGGCAACCTCTCCTCGTCGCTGCGCGAGGAAGCGGAGCTGAAGCTCAAGGACGACGACATCAAAAATGTCACCTGCGCGACGGTGACGCTCGAGCTTGGCATCGATATCGGCAGGCTCGAGCGCGTGGTGCAGATGGGCTCGGCGAATTCCGTATCGAGCTTCCTCCAGCGGCTCGGACGCTCGGGACGCCGCGGCGATCCGCCCGAGATGATGGAGGTTTACCGCGAGGAAGCGCCCGTCCCCGACGCGCCCCTGCCACAGCTTATACCGTGGGAGCTGCTGCGCGGCATCGCGGTAACCCAGCTTTATCTAGAGGAACGGTTCATCGAACCGCCGAACATAAAAAAAATGCCGATGTCGCTGCTCTTTCAGCAGACGCTTTCCACCCTTGCGTCCTCCGGAGAGCTGACACCCAAGCGGCTTGCCGAACGGATATTGTCGCTGCCGCCTTTTCAGCATATCGAAAAGGAGGATTACAAAACGCTGCTCATGAGTATGCTTCAAAACGAGTATATTCAGCTCACCGAGGAAAAAGGAATGATCGTCGGACTCAAGGGCGAGCGGCTTATCAACAGCTTCAAATTCTACGCCGTTTTCAAGGACAGCGAGGATTATACGGTTCGCTGCGAAAGCGACGAGATCGGCACGATCACAACGCCGCCGCCGGTCGGCGACCGCTTCGCCCTCGCCGGACGCGTCTGGGAGGTCGAGGAGCTTGACGTCGCGCGTAAGCTTATATACGTCAAATATGTCGGCGGAAAGATGGAAATTTCGTGGCCGGGCGATTATGGTGAGATTCACACCAAAATATTGGAACGTATGAAGAAAATACTCGTCGAAGATACTGTATATCCGTATTTGAAGCCCAACGCGCGCCACCGCGTCGAGGTCGCGCGTGCGCTCGCACGCAACACCGGAATGGATAAGCATATGCTGCTGCCGCTCGGAGGATATACCTGGGTGCTGTTTCCGTGGCTCGGAACGCGTTCGTTCCGCACACTGCGCAAATTTATCGCGCACAACGGCGCACCATATAAAATATCAAACCTCGACTTCGACGGCTGCTATTATATCACCTTCCGCATGGAAAAAGCGTCGGATTTCGAGCTTATCGAGGGACTTTGCAAGGTGCTTGACAGCGAGGGCATCGTCAAGGAAAAATTAGTCGGAGGCGGAGAAACGCCGGTATTCGACAAATACGACGAATGTATACCGCGCGAGCTTTTGCAGAAGGCATACTGCGCCGACCGTCTGCGCACCGACGAAGCCGACGCGAGAATACGTCAGATCCGCGCAGAAATGTGATGAAATGTCAGTATATATATCAAAATCCATATAAAAGGAACA
>JBAXZA010000202.1:0-4002 GCA_041670545.1 Eubacteriales bacterium
CACACCGTGGCATATCCGTGAGGCTGGCATCGAGAGCCTTGAAAACGGCAAAACCTATTATACCTCAAACAGCGGTCTTGCCGAGCTGCGAAGCGAGATATGCAAATATCTCGACCGGCGCTTCGGTATGAAATACGAGCCGGCGCACGAGATAATCGTGACGGTCGGCGGCAGCGAGGCTATCGACCTCGCCATGCGCGCGGTGATCAATCCCGGCGACGAGGTGATCATTCCGATACCGTCGTTCGTCTGCTATGAGCCGATAGCGAAGCTCGCCGACGGCGTTCCGGTGCTGCTCACCACCCGCGAGGAGGATAATTTCAAGCTGACTCCGCAGGCTCTGCGCGCCGCGATAACCGATAAGACCAAGCTGCTCGTCCTGCCGTTCCCGAACAATCCAACCGGCGCGATAATGGACGAAAACGATCTCGAAGCCATCGCCGAGGTGCTTCGCGGCACCGATATAATGGTGCTTTCCGATGAAATTTACGCCGAGCTTACCTTCAGCGGGAAGCGTCATGTTTCGATATCGTCCCTGCCCGGCATGAGAGAGCGCACCATCGTCGCGAGCGGCTTTTCAAAGGCGTATGCAATGACCGGCTGGCGCATGGGCTATACCGCCGCACCCGCCGAAATATCTAAGCAGATGGTGAAAATACATCAGTTCGGTATCATGTGCGCGCCCACGACAAGCCAGTTCGCCGCGATAGAAGCGCTGAAAAACGGCGACGAGGATATCGAGGAGATGGCGGAGGAATACAACCGCCGCCGCCGCTATATAACAAACGGTTTGCGCAGTATCGGCATAAGCTGCTTCGAGCCGGAGGGCGCGTTTTACGTCTTTCCGAACATCGGCGGCTATGGTATGACAAGCGAAAAATTCTGCGAGCGTCTGCTCTATGAGGAGGGAGTCGCGATAGTCCCCGGCAATGCGTTCGGTGAATGCGGAGAGGGCTTTGCGCGAATTTCCTACGCCTATTCGGTTAAGCATATCACCATGGCGCTTGAAAAAATCGAAAAATTTGTAAATAAAATCAAGTAAGCATATTGAACCGCCGTTTTACGGCGGTTTTTTCTATTATTGTCTGTATTTGCCAAATATAATATTTATTATTGTATATTTATACAATATTATTTAAAAGCTATTGACATAATTGTAGCAATGATGTATTATCAAATAAATAATAAAAATGATTACACCAATGGCGAAATAATGAGAGTTGACGACGCATCATAAGGAGTACAGAATAATGTATCTTTTCAGAAATTCCCTGAAAAATATCAGGCGTTTTTCGGGGCGATATAAGCTGTTCGGTATATTGCTGCTGATAATATTCGCGGTACTCTGCGCAGCCATTATGCTTTATACCTACACCGCCGCAATGACGGAGCTTATTAAGCTGGAGTACGGCGCGACCATGCGGCTGCATGAGATGGACGAGCTATACGACTTTGATATTTATGAGCGGCTCGATATGGTCAATAATATCGAAATTCTGGGATACAACCGCTGCTTTTTCGGTACAGACATCGCGTCCGTTATTATAAACGGGCGCGATGTCTCTAAGGAGCCGTATCTTCCATATACGAACTATTATATCGGCGGATTAAGAAGCGAGACTGAAACCCCCTTTAACCGAGAGGATTCGCCGGCTGAAATTATGGAAGGCGGACGGCTTTTCGAAAATGAAAACGAATGTGTGATGAGCAGCTATATGGCTGATGAAATCGGCTGCGCCGTGGG
This sequence comes from Eubacteriales bacterium, assembly GCA_041670545.1. Classification (GTDB taxonomy): domain Bacteria; phylum Bacillota; class Clostridia; order Oscillospirales; family CAG-272; genus JBAXZA01. Next base: position 1,745 of record JBAXZA010000202.1, read on the forward strand.
CGATATAATAAGCTACACCATATATATAAACGGCGAGGAGATTTCACATTCCTACACGGTTACCGGCATATTCAAATCGGCGGCGGATGTCCCACGCGATATGTCCAGGTATGTTCCGACAATATATACCACCATGGAAGGCGCCGCGATTTTTAAATATGACGACGATTTCATGTACACCGCATTCGGCTTTGATAATATGAAAATTTATCTCGGCTACGACGCCAAGGTGCATCTCGTTTCATATGATATCGCCAGAGAATTTATGAATGAGGTCGATACGCTGAGCGAAGGCGAGGACGGCGCGATTTATTATTATGATGGATTTAGAACACTTGTTACGCCGCTTTCCAATATAACGATAGTCAGCGCGGCGTTTATAATTTTATTTATACTTATCGGAATAGCGGTGATATCGGTCATGACGTCGCTGCTGCTGTCCGAGCGCAAATACGAAATAGGCGTTCTTATGTCGATGGGAATGAGCCGCCCAAAGCTGTGCGCCGGATATATCATCGAATATCTCGTGTTCGTAGCGATTGTGCTTATTCCGGGCTGCACGCTCGGCTTCGCCGGATTTTTCGTCGGTATGCGTTGGCTGCCGGCATATGAGGGTATATCGGCGTCGGTCACCTCCGCAATAGGAACATCGTTCGGAGCAATGGCGATTCTGTCGCTCTCCCTCGCTCTGTTTTCCATTTTGATTTCAACGCTGTATATAACGCGCTATGACACCGCGAAAATATTGCGCTCCAGATATTGAGGGAATCGTTATGCTTGAATTTAAAAATGTATCCTTTGCGTATAAAAACTGCCAGAATATCTATACGGATTTTTCATATCGTTTCGACGCGGGCAAGCTGTACGCCGTTACAGGTGCGTCGGGGCGGGGAAAGAGTACGCTGCTATTTTTAGCTGCCGGTTTTGAAAAACCTACACGCGGAGCTGTCGAATACAACGGCAGAGATATCGCGAAAATCGACAGAAGCGCTTACCGCGCCCGCTCCATAGGCGTCGTTTTTCAAAGCTATAATCTACTCATGTCAAACACGGCAGCGGATAACGTTGTCATGGCGCTCTATCTCTCGCAAAAACATTTTAATTATAGTAGTGCGTATGAAAAGGCGCTCGAAATGCTCGCTGAGGTCGGTATCGACCGTGAAAAGAGCCGTCGCGGAGTGCTTGAGCTGTCCGGCGGTGAACAGCAGCGTGTCGCGCTGATACGAGCGGCGGCGGGTGAGTCTGATATTTTGCTTGCCGACGAGCCGACCGGAAATCTCGACGCGGATAATCACAATTTTATCATGCGCTATCTGCGCAGGCAAACCGAGCTTGGAAAAACCGTTATAATTGCGACGCATAATCCGGCGGCGCTTGAATATGCGGACTTCGAGCTTCGCATATGATAAGGGCTTGTTCGTAAAATTAAAATCACGAAATAAAACCATATATCCCAAATAATAAACCGGCGCGGCTCTATTTTAAGCCGCGCCGGTTTATATTATTTCGACTTATTCAATCTTCCGCAAATAAACAGCCCCGCGATGAGCATAATTGGGAATACAATCGCCGCGAGCAGTCCCGCTTTGATGTTTGCTCCGGCGGCTTCGCTTACCATACCGACGGCGGTCGGACCGCCAGCGCAGCCGAGATCCCCGGCAAGCGCTAACAGAGCGAACATCGCCGTTCCGCCGCCCGTGCAGGCAGAGGAGGCAAGGCTGAACGTTCCCGGCCAGAACATACCGACCGAAAGTCCGACAAGTCCGCAGCCCGCAAGCGATAAAATCGGATTGGGCGCGAAAACCGCGAGCAGATATCCGGCGGCGCACGTCACGCAGCAGAGCGCGAGCACACGCGTCAGCCGTATGCGTTCGCTGAAGCGGGCATAGAACACGCGCGCCAGCCCCATGAGAATAGCGAACATACATGGACCGGTCAGATCGCCTATCGTCTTTGAAACGCTAAGTCCCGCTTCGGCAAATGCCGACGCCCACTGCGACATCGCCTGTTCCGACGCTCCGGCGCATACCATGAGCAGCGCGAAAACCCAGAACAGCTTGTTTTTGAGCAGCTTTTTCACCGGTACGCTCTCATTTTCCTCTGAAAGCGTTCTTATCGGAACGAGCATATAATAAAATGCGTTGAAAAACGGTATCAGCGCCCATATGAACGCTAAAATACGCCAATTCTGAATTCCGAACACCGCGAAAAACACGGTGGACATCACCACGACGAAAACGTGTCCCCAGCAGTAGAAC
>JBAXZA010000203.1:0-3998 GCA_041670545.1 Eubacteriales bacterium
GCGTCAGCAGTCAAATGGACAGCGTCCGCAGGGACAGCCGGTGCAGTTCCGTCCGAACAATAACGGACAGCCGCGTCAGCAGTCAAATGGACAGCGTCCGCAGGGACAGCCGGTGCAGTTCCGTCCGAACAATAACGGACAGCCGCGCCCGCAGACAAACGGACAGCGTCCGCAGGGACAGCCGGTACAGTTCCGTCCGAACAATAACGGACAGCCGCGTCCGCAGACAAACGGTCAGACACAGGGACAGAACGGTTTCAGAAACGCAAATCAGCCGCGTCCTCAGAACGCGCCTAACACAGCGCCGAGCGCAGTGCCGAACGCAGTGCAGAAGCAGAACGACGAGCGTATCGCTCAGCGCAACGCCCGTTTTGAGCAGAAGCCGCAGTTCAACACTCAGAAGCCGCAGAAAACTCAGAAGCCGCAGCGTCCGGCTCAGCAGCCGCAGGTCATACGTCCCATGCCCAATGCGAACACAGAAACCTCCGGAAACGTGCTTGATTCGCAGAATCGCGGCACACGTTTGGCAGGAGGCCGCGTAGTCGATACGCGTACCACTACCGTCGATCTTTCTAAATACGACGAGCGCCTTGAAAAATTCGTCCCGGATGCTGATAAAAACGCAGCGGGAGAAAAGCAGAAGCTTAAAAAGCAGAACAATCGCCAGAACGACCGCGAAAAAGAGCGTATGGCGATGGAAAAGCTCAAAAAGCAGGAAGCCGCCGAGCGCGCCAAGAAGCAGCAGCTTTCCATCACCCTGCCCGAGACAATGGTCGTGAACGAACTTGCGATGAAGCTGCGCGTAACGGTCGCCGACGTCGTCAAAAAGCTGATGATGCTCGGCGTTATGGCGAGCGTCAACCAGGCGGTCGATTATGATACCGCCGCTCTCGTAGCACTGGAATTCGGCGCGAAGGTGTCGAAGGAAGTCGTTGTCACGATCGAAGAAAAGCTGTTCGACGACAGCAGCGACGATAATGACGCACTTGTTGAACGCGCTCCGGTCGTATGTGTCATGGGACACGTCGACCACGGCAAGACCTCGCTGCTCGACGCTATCCGCAACACACATGTTACCACGGGTGAAGCGGGCGGTATAACACAGCACATAGGCGCGTACCGCGTGAATACCAAGGGCAAGGATATAACCTTCCTTGATACACCCGGTCATGAAGCGTTCACGGCTATGAGAGCGCGCGGCGCACAGTCGACCGATATCGCTATATTGGTAGTCGCGGCGGACGACGGCATCATGCCGCAGACCATCGAGGCTATCAATCACGCGAAAGCAGCTGGCGTCGATATTATCGTTGCGATAAACAAAATGGATAAATATGGTGCTTCTCCTGATAACGTAATGCAGGAGCTTACAAAATATGAGCTTGTTCCCGAGCAGTGGGGCGGCGACGTGATCTGCGTTCCGGTTTCCGCGCTTACCCGTATGGGTATCGACGACCTGCTTGACAATATCCTGCTTGTTGCAGAAATGAAGGAGCTTAAAGCCAATCCCGACCGCCGCGCGAAAGGCATTGTCATTGAAGCGAGCCTTGATAAGGGACGCGGACCTGTCGCTACGGTTCTCGTTCAGAATGGTACGCTTAATAACGGCGACGTCGTAATAGCCGGAACAGCCGTCGGACGTGTCCGCGCCATGATCGACGATAAGGGCAAGACCATTAAAACCGCAGGTCCTTCGGTGCCGGTCGAGATTGTCGGACTTGCCGAAGTCCCGCAGGCAGGCGATGAATTCAACGCTGTCGAGGACGAACGCATGGCTCGCGAGCTTGCCGAACAGCGCCGTTCAAAAGCAAAGGAAGACGAATTCAAGGCAAACTCCAAGGTTAACCTCGACGATCTGTTCGCACAAATTTCAAGCGGACAGAAGGATCTCAACATCATCGTCAAGGCGGATGTCGGCGGTTCAGCGGAAGCTGTCAAGCAGTCGCTTGTTAAGCTTACAAACGAAGAAGTCAAGGTCAATATCATTCATACAGGCGTCGGCGGAATCACCGAAGGCGACGTAATGTTCGCAGCGGCATCCAATGCCATTATCGTAGGCTTCAACGTCCGCCCGGATAAGAGCGCGATAGATTCAGCCGAACGTCATAAGGTCGATATCCGCACCTATCGTATAATTTACGAGTGCATTGAGGAGATATCGGCGGCTATGAAGGGTATGCTTGCTCCGAAATTCCGCGAAAACGTTCTCGGTCATGCCGAAGTGCGTCAGACTATACACGTTCCGAACGTCGGCACAATTGCCGGAAGCTATGTTCAGGACGGCAAGGTCACAAGAAGCGCACAGATACGCGTACTTCGCGATGGCATAGTGATATTCGAGGACAAAATCTCGTCGCTGCGCCGTTTCAAGGACGATGTCAAGGATGTCGCGCAGGGCTTCGAATGCGGTGTCGGACTCGATCGCTTCAACGATATCAAGGTCGGAGATATTCTCGAAGCATTTGAAATGGAAGAAATCAAACCGGAATAAAATAAAAAATAACGGACGCTTCACAGCGTCCGTTATTTGATATTTCAATATGCTTTTTATAAATAATTATGATACATCAGATCAGCGATCTGATGTAAGCGGCGCTCTCCGAAAGACCCTTGAGCATTGGCGACACTCCGAAATTTTCGATACTCAGCGAACGCTTGTAGCCGTCGCGCTTCAGCGAAGTAAGAATTGACGCAATATCGATAAGACCGCCGTTTTTGATGGGATAAGGGTAGAGCGGTTCGCCGGATGCCGCGATATACATCGGCGCTTCACCGATGCGGCGCTCGGGTATGTCCCAATTTTTGAGATGAACGTGCGTAATGCGCGAACCGAGCCTTTCGTATGCCGTGAGCGGTGATTCGCCGTTGAAAGCAAAATTTCCAGTGTCAAGTGTAAAACCAAGCTCGGGGCAGGCGTCAAGCAGATACTCAAAATCGGAGATCAGCGAATACGGGGCTAAAATGTTGGAGAAATTCTCAAGCGAGAGTGTCAGACCGCGGTCGGAGGCGTATGACGCGAGTCGGGAGAGCAGCGGAGCGACAGCGTGAAGCAGTTCTCCGCGAGATTCCATGTCGTCTGCCTGGCCGGGTAGAATCATCGCGTTGTGAGCGCCGGCGGCTCGTGCGATATCGATAAAATTTTCAGCGGCGGGAATATCGTCAGCGGTTTTGAGCGTCACAAAGCCGTAGCAGGATGCGACGTTCATTCCACAAGCTTCAACCGTCAGCCGGAATGCTCCGGGATCGAGCTTTGCTTCGTTCATATCGATGTCGATCGAAGTGATTCCGGCGGCGAGAACAGCGGAAACAGCGTCAGATACAGAGCCTCCCATATCCGCTGCGACCTGCTTGATATGTTCAAAAAATACACAGATATCCATAAAAATACCCCTTAAATATGAAAAAATGGTGATAATATGACTAAAAACGAATTCATGAATTGTGAAAAAATGATATATATCGGGCAAGATGCCGATAATATAAATGATAGGCTTACGCCAGATGAATTTCTTCGCCGCGAATACGCCGAGGGCAGCTTTGACCGTGCCGTCATGTGCGGAGTTATGACGCTGTGCGCCGACCGCGAAACGTTTTATCGAATATTCGTAAGGCTGCGTCAGCTTTCATCGGAGCTTTTATTTACCGATACGGCGTTTTTGATGGGAGAGCGTACTCAGAGCTCGCATTATCTCGCGCTCGATGTGCTTTCTCAGTGCGGAGTATACGGAGACGGAATCAAAACGCTGCTCATTCCGACTGAAGTAAAGCGGCTCGCGAGCCGTGCCGGCTGGGTAATATCTGATGAATTTATCGAAAAAAGTTCTGAAAACGCCTTAGATACTGTCGACCGAGCGCTTTCGGAAGCTCCAATGTGCGTTATGACATCCGATATGCCGGAAGCGGCGTCTGCTTTGATCAAAACGCGTCTTGCCGAGCTTTTCGAGCTGCGTATGGACGAAGCTATTCCGCTCGACAAATTCGGTTTTTATGCAAAATAA
>JBAXZA010000204.1:0-3989 GCA_041670545.1 Eubacteriales bacterium
AGCGTGACGACAGCGCTTATTTTCGTTATTTGCGTTGTTCAGATCATGCTTGGTGCGTGGGCAGCCTTTATCAATACAGGCAGCGCGGCGCCGATCAGCATAATCAGCACCGTTATATATTTATCGTTCTATTTTATTGCCGTAAAAGCGAATTTCGGCAAAATGCTATTCACATTGATATTGTTTTCCAATGTCGCGAATTTTGTCGTCATTTTGACAAAATATCTTGAGAGCATAATGTTCCCCGCCATGGCGCTGGAAAAATACCGCTGGTCGTTTTCGCTTATGATGACCGCGGTGCAGCTTGTTATAGGCATTCCCATTTCAATATATATGAAAAATGTATATTCAAAGGCGATGGCAGAAAAAACAGACGGTGTGATGTGGCGTTATTTATGGCTTATCCCCGGCACTTTCTACGTTATGTGGTATCACAGCCTTTATTTAAGCCATAAAAGTACGCTCGAATACGCCCTCAATATTAATAATGTAATTTTTTTGGCGCTTATCGACATAGGTTCTTTTCTTGTATACCATATTGTGGTAATGCTGAGCTGCGAACAGCACAAGAGAATTGAACTTGAGGAAAAAAATCATCAGCTTGCTATGAAAGCGATGCAGTATGAGAACATCCGAACGCGTATTATGGAAGCGCAGAAGGCTAACCATGATCTCAGACACCATCTTACGCTGATGAAGGGCTATCTCGACACAGGAGCTTACGACAAGCTTCAAAGTTATCTGAGCAGCTATACGGCGTCCGTGCCGGAGGACAATTCGATAATTTTCTGCGATAATGTCGCTGTTAATCTCATCCTTATGTATTTTGAGAATCTCGCTAAGAAAAATGGCGCAGATATCAGCATATCCGCCGACATTCCGGAAAAAATTCAAATTGCGGACAACAATATATCCGCTCTGCTCTGCAATCTGCTTGAGAACGCCGTTGATGCCTGCAAAACGCAGACGATGGGAAACCGCAGGATAGTTGTATGCGCAAGCGCCGACAGCAGACGGCTGGCGCTCACGATCGACAATACCTGCGAAAAAAACGCCGTTCAGGATTCAAACGGCGTTTATATTTCGACAAAGCACAGCGGAAACGGAATCGGCATCGAATCGGTCAAGGATATCGTTAAAATGTATAACGGCTTCTTCACAGCCGAGCAGCGCGGAGGGATGTTCTGCGTTTCAGTCATGCTCCAAAACACGCCGCCGGCTGATATTTAAGAAACATTTGAATAATGCGGTTTATTCGCTGTTCAGCTTGTTTGGCATATGCCGTAGGTCCCGGTCACACTGTCGTAAAACAACGGTATATGAGGAGGATTGAAGGTGAACACGACAAACGCCGCGAAGATTGCCGCGACGATTATAACCGATATGACCGCCGCCGCTTTTCCGGGATCTGAATATTTCAGAAGATGATTCGCCGTGTTCAACGCCAAAAAATAACATATGAACACAAGCAGGATATCGACGACGACCGATTCTATTCCAAGCGCACCAGTATACGCGTAAAACAGCAGTATCACCAGCAGCGGCGCAGCGACGAGGGATGACGTCGCCGCCGTTATCCATGTGTATAGCGAAACCCTGCATTCTTTTCTGATGATAAAATATGACGCCGTCCAGAATATGAGCTGCGGGAAAAACATAAATTTTAAATGCTCCCATACGCTTTCGTTTACAGGATTAAAAATTCCTACTATAACGTTTTCCCCGCTTAACTGATAGGCAAAATGCGAAATACTTGCAATTATTCCCAATATTACCGTGCAGATAAATATCTGCGTTGTTTGCAGCGCGCATTTTTCGCTCATCGCCGCTCCTCCTCTGTGATATAAATTTATGGCAATACCGCGCAATGTAAATTGCAGCTGTATTGCCATAATTATATGCGCAGAACGGGATTATAATGCTTTAAAATAGAAAAAGCTCCCATTTATTGACACTGTGTTTATTATAACACGGTAATAAAATATGGGGAGCAATTCATTTTTCTTATTTATTGAGCTTATCAAGCCACGCGATTCCGATATCAAACGCTTCGTACAGACTGTTTTTAACAACCTGCTTTTCGATACGCTCAGTCGCGGATTTTGTAGGATCGGTGCTTTGAATCTGCACCATCACACTGCCGGGAACCTCGGCTTTCACCTTTGGATTCGGGGTATCGATCGTTTTATTAGTCAATATCAACATGAAAAGTATATATTTATCATCCATACTGCCGTAGCATATGGCGTTTTTGGAACGCACGAGCGGTTTTCCGCGGTACATCAGATATTTACCCTGTACTTCAGCCATTATTTTCCTTCTTCCTCTCTGACTTATATTAAATATGTTTGGTTATATGATACCAAAAATAAATTCCTATGTCAATACGATAAATGTTAACTTAAATAGAATTAATTTTTTCGTCATTTCTCACAAACGCTTCATATTCGCCTTGATCAGCCGGCATATTTTCGGCGATATAAGGTGTCCTCTGCATGAAATATGACGCCTTTTTCGGCACTATACACATCATTGTATAAAGTTCGTCGCAGCGCGCTCCGAAATCAAACTGACGCTTCGATTCACCGCGCAGACGCTGCCCGTGAGCCGGTTTGGTAAGTATCGGTATGCCGGACGCCTTTTTCAGCCTGCGCAGCAGTCCTCTCCCATTCTCCGACGCGGCAAGTATCGATGTGAAAGCCGGAGGGCGCTTAAGCATCTCCGTCGTGATGCCGAGCATACAGTTCATCACCGTGCGCCGCATACGCGCATCTGTGTATTTTTTCGTGGCGAGCGCACGATAAAGTCCGTCGGTTTCGACGCTTGAGCGCGCCGCTTCGATGATGCGGTATTCCATTCCGTCGCCGACACCGTCGCAGCGCCTTATATCGGAGGGCGCGGAATTACGCAGGGTACATATAACATGACCGGCGATGTTTCTGATATCATAAAGCTCGCAGTTTTTATATACCGCGAACGCCTGCGGCGGGACAATTCCGCACAGCCGCGAGTATATGCCGCGTCGTATGCAGTCGCGCGACATAGTCGCCGTTTCGCTTCCCATACGCTTTATCGTAAAAAGCTCGCTGCTGCTGCCGCAGAGCGCCGCCGCACGCAGATATTCGACGCCGAGTATATCGTTCGCGAGCAGTCGCTCGCCGCCGTACATACGGTCGTAGAGCGACTGACGCATACGGATAAACGATACACTGTCCGAACGGTGCTCGCGCCGCTCCTCCTCAAGCGCGGCGCGGAAGCCGGGATTCGACATATTTTCCGCGACGCTTTTCAGCAGCGCGATATCTCCGCATTCGCTTCCGAAGCAGATCTTGTCAACAACTCCGAGCGCCATACATAGCCGAATCCCGGCGTCGGCGAAGTATTCCGCACTGCCCATCGAATATGGCATCGGAAGCTCCAGCACCAGATCTGCGCCGCAAAGCACAGCCGAACGCGCACGGGTATATTTATCGGTAACGGCACATTCGCCGCGCTGAACGAAGCTGCCGCTCATCACCGCCGTCACAGTGCTGTCCGGATATAACGCCTTGATTTGTTCGATTTGACGCAAATGACCGTTATGAAATAGATTATATTCACATATTACAGCTATATTTAACATTATTATTTGTTTGATCCTTAAATTTTACATAAAAGTGCTTGAAGTTTGATTCAATTTGATGTATAATACATTTTATGAGTTTTTTAGCGCACATATGTATGCCGCCGCGCATCATACACCCGCATACTACTATTATACTTATAAAATGTTAATATAACAATAAATTTCGGAGGTTTTTTCATGAAAGTTTTAGTTGTCAACGCCGGAAGCTCCTCGCTCAAATATCAGCTTTTTGACACCGCGAGCGAAAGCGTCATCGCCAAGGGCATATGCGAGCGCATCGGTATCGACGGCCGCATCGAGCATCGTCTTGGTGAGAACGGCGAAAAGATTAAGCGCGATATCCCGATGGCAAACCATTCGATCG
>JBAXZA010000205.1:0-3966 GCA_041670545.1 Eubacteriales bacterium
TTGAAAACGCGGCGGGCGTCGAAAATATCGACGAGATCATTGACGAAGCCGACGGAATCATGGTAGCACGCGGTGATATGGGCGTCGAGATACCTATGGAGGACGTGCCGGTCATACAGAAAAAGCTGATACGCAAATGCTATGTCGCCGGAAAACAGGTCATCACCGCGACGCAGATGCTCGACAGTATGCAGAAGCATCCGCGTCCGACGCGTGCCGAGATAACCGACGTCGCCAACGCCATCTACGACGGCACGAGCGCGATAATGCTCTCGGGCGAAACCGCCGCCGGAATGTATCCCATCGAAGCTGTCAGAACCATGTCGCGGATAGCAATGAGAACCGAAAGCGATATCGATTACAAGAAGAATTTCAGCAGCATAACCACATCGTCGTTCTCAAACGTCACAAACGCCATTTCGCACGCCACCTGCACCACCGCCCACGATCTCAAGGCAGCCGCGATTATCACCGTGACCAAATCCGGACAGACCGCTCGGCTCATCAGCCGTTTCCGCCCGGAAACTCCGATAATAGGCTGCTCGCCCGAAGCTAAAACCTGCCGCCATATGTCGATGTCATGGGGCGTCACCCCGCTGCTCATCGACGAAATGACCAACACGGACGCTCTGCTCGAGCACGCCGTCGATGTCGCATATAAGCACAATTATGTTGAATACGGCGATCTTGTCGTAATTACCGCCGGACTTCCGCTCGGCGTTCCCGGTACTACCAATATGCTCAAGGTGCAGCTCGTAGGAAATATTCTGACGACCGGAACAGGTATCGGCGGCGGCTCGGTCTGCGGCACACTCTGCGTTGTGGACAGACTTTCTGATCTCAAAGAGGAAATGGCTGCAAAATTTTCGGAGGGTGATATAATCGTTCTCCCCGAAGCGTCCGCCGATTACATCGACATTATCCGCGAATGCCACGGTATTATCTGTGAACGCGGCGGAGTGGACAGCTATGCCGCCATCGTCGGTCAGGCGCTCAACATTCCGGTTATAGTCGGCGCGACCGGCGCGCTCAAAATTCTCAAAAGCGGCACCACCGTCACACTTGACGCCGCAAAGGGCATTGTATTTTCAAACCACATTATGCAGTAAGCGGCATTTTTGTCAATAATAAATAAATTTTATAATATATTATCGGAGGATTCACTTGATAGTTCAACTGGAAGAAGCAAAGCAGACGTTGAAAGCTCTTGAAACAGATATCGCAGAGCTTGGCAGCGCTTTAAAAATCGAAAAGCTGCGCGGAGACGCCGCAGAGCTTGAAAAACAGACTCTCGCCGAAGATTTCTGGAACGATCAGCAGAACAGCGGCAAAATTTTGCAGAAGATAAAAAATCTCAAGGACCGTATATCCGAATTCGAGAAGCTTAAAAGCAAGCTCGAGGATACTTATACACTCTGCGAAATGGGTATCGAGGAGGAGGACGACAGCGTCGTCGAGGAGGTAACCGCCGACCTCCGCGCCATTACGCGCGAGGAGGAAAAGCAGCGTATAGCGGTGCTGCTTTCCGGCGAATACGATTCAAACAACGCCATTGTTTCGTTCCATCCCGGAGCGGGCGGCACAGAGGCTCAGGACTGGGCGCTCATGCTCTATCGTATGTACACCCGCTGGGGTGAAAAGCACGGCTATAACGTCAAGCTGGTCGACTGGCTCGACGGCGACGAAGCCGGACTCAAAAGCGCCACCATCATGGTCGAGGGCGTCAACGCTTACGGCTATCTTAAAAGCGAAAACGGCGTTCACCGGCTCGTCCGCGTATCTCCATTCGATTCCTCCGGACGCCGCCACACCTCGTTCGCATCGGTCGAGGTAATGCCCGAATTCGACGAGGACGCGAACAAGATCGAAATACGCGAGGAGGATCTCGAGATCACCGCTCACCGTTCGTCCGGCGCGGGCGGTCAGCATATCAACAAGACCGACTCGGCTATCCGTATCGTTCATATTCCTACCGGCATCGTCGTCGGCTGTCAGACAGAGCGCAGCCAGCTCCAGAACAAGGAAACGGCGATGAAAATGCTCAAAAGTAAGCTGATCGAGATAAAAGAACGCGAAAAGCTCGACCGTATCGAGGATATACAGGGCATCAAGACAAATATCGAATGGGGCGCTCAGATCCGTTCGTACGTTTTCATGCCGTATACCCTTGTCAAGGACAACCGCACCGGCTTTGAGGACGGCGATATCCAGTCGGTCATGGACGGCGAGCTTGACGGCTTTATCACAGCTTACCTAAAACAAAACGCGTAAACGGCTACACCGCACTATGGCGGTCTGCGCAAAAGCAAATCAGCGCGCAAGCCGCCGGAAATCGAGGTTTATTATGAAAAATACCCGTTTCTACATCGCTGTCACTCTTATAATTCAGTCGATCACATTTTTAATCATGTTTATTTCGATATTCATCAAAAAGCGTTCGCTTTCGGGCGCTATACTCGCGATATCGGCAGCGGGCGGTCTTGCCGGAGTTTATCTGCTCTGGCGCGAAATCACCGACCCGAGCAAAAATCCCCGATATATGTACGGAGATATGTACGACGAGTTCGACATGACACCTCCGGCGAAACGTTCTCAAAAGGGTGAAAACGTCGGCGGCGACGACGATGAATTTACGGCGATCTGAGATAAAAAACGTCCGCGCGAATATTTTCGCGCGGACGTTTTTGCGTCACAGCCTATTACAGGCTGTTGGTTCGTTATGAAGATGAGCTTATTTGCTCATGCCGTTTTTCATCGCCTCGAGCAGCGTATGAGTCGGATCGGAGCCGTAATCCCACGCGAACACGCCGGCAAGTCCCATACGGCGGGCATATTCACATTTCGCAGCGATAGAGCGTTCGTTGTCGTAGGAGATAAATTTATTTCCGTTGAACAGATATGGCGCTTTAGCTTCGTCGTCCCAATATTCGGTGAAACCGTTTTTGCCGATATAATTCTCGACAAGCTCTCCGTACTGCGGGCCATATCCGCAGTTTGTGTGAACATACTGGAGAAAACCGTTATTGAGATCCGGCACGTCGACGCACATTCTCGAATAGAACGCGCAGCCTACCGCCATCTTCTCGTACGGTACGCCCGCATCGTGGAACATACGGACGGCATCGGCGGCAGAGGTGCGGAAGATATCTCCGGTCGCGCGGTAGAGGTTACTGTGATGTCCGGTCAGCGAATGGAAGCCGCAGCGGAAATCATAGGTCATAAGCCAAATATAATCGCAGTAGCGCTGCACCTTATCCATTTCGGTAAAATCGAGGTAATAGTAATCAGCGCCCGTCGCGAGTGTGAAAAGCACATGGCGGTCACTTATCGTATCGAGCTGAGCGCGTATTTCGGCGCAGAGAGCGGTGAAGTTCTGCTTATCCTCTGTACGGTAGGCTATGCCGTTCGACGGGCAGGACGGATATTCCCAGTCGTAATCGATTCCGTCGAGCTTATATTCCGCGGCAATATCACGCAGAGAACGTGCGACGGCGGCGCGCTTTTCGGGCGTCGAGGCAGTATCAGAAAACGCGGTGCGCGAACCGCTCCCGATTGATAGACAAACCTTCAGCGACGGATTTATCGCGCGAAGCTCGTCTGCGCGGGCAATCAGTTTCAAATGATCAGTTTTAATCGTGCAGTCGTCCTGTAGGGTGCCGAACGCGATATTCAAATGAGTTAGCGCGCGAACGTCCTCGTCACGCAGCTGCTTGAGATTTCCCTCGTAAACATAATTTGCGACAATATTGCTCATACCTATACATCCTTTTCAATATGTTATAACGGTGAAGCCCAGCCGGCAAAATATTCAATCATAAACGAAATTATCAATATGGCGGTTATGAAAATCAATATTTGCGTTGCAAAAAACGTACCGTTATAGTATAATTATCACTGTATACAGTATGCAGTATAAAAGTTAACCGTTTAAGGTAATAATTTTTAACATTTTATAAACATCGTAAA
>JBAXZA010000206.1:0-3959 GCA_041670545.1 Eubacteriales bacterium
ATATGGGAGCTGATGATTTCGTATCAAAGCCGTATGAACCGGAAATGATCATAAGACGCGTCGCTCATGTGTCCGCACACGCCGCGTATATAAAAATAATGGCGGAAAAAAAGCTTGAGGAAAAGCTGTCCGAGATCGAACTGCGTTCGGAGTGTGATGAGCTGACCGGACTTTATAACCGCACCGCACTCGAAAAGCGTGTAAGCTCATATTTTATCGGGTCAAAGCGTCTTGGCGCTGTCTTTATAATGATCGATATTGATAATTTTAAAAATGTAAACGACAGTCTGGGACATATCAGGGGCGACGATACGCTTATGAAAATCGCCGACATTCTGCGCGGCTGTTTTCGCGGCGACGATGTTATCTGCCGTATGGGCGGCGACGAATTTTCGGTTTTTCTGCCCGCCGAAATATCAAGCGCAGAGCTTAATTACAGACTTATGAAGCTGTGCGAGCAAATGCGTATCAAAATCGGTTCTACCGAGATAACCTGTTCGGCGGGAGCGTGCGTATCGCCCGATTACGGCGGAGATTATCAAACGCTTTACAACAACGCGGATATGGCTCTGCTGACCGCCAAAAGAAAAGGGAAAAACCGTTATCAGATATATAACGGACAATCGGAGCTTCCGACGCACGTCCTTTACCACAATATAGATTGGCTGCTCGACGAATCAGCCGACGCGGTGTTTATCTGCAATGCCGAAAGCTACGAGCTTCTGTATATGAACCGCGTGGCGGGAGCTATGACGGGAAAAACGGTTCGCGACTGTATTGGCAGAAAATGCTATGAGGCTCTTTGGAATGAAAATGAGCCGTGTTCATACTGCGTCAAGCTTTCCGCAAACGGTCATGAGATCTGCGAGCGTGAGGTCGTGCCGGAAGGCTCTGACCGCCGCTATCAAATCCAATGCAGACTGATCGACTGGGGAGGAAGTCCCGCGCGCCTGCAATATATCCGTGACAATACAAAGCTTGATACCACGCTGAGAGAACTGAAGGAGGTATCGGAGGATAGGAAACGCCTGCTCGCATTTGTTCCGTGCGGACTTTTTCGCTATTTTGCCGATGACGAAAACGACAGGTTCGATTTCATCAGTGAAAATATGCTCATCATGCTTGGTTATACCCGCGAGTGCTTCGACGAAAAATTCGGCGGACGCTTTTCCAACATGGTGTGGCATGAGGACAGAAAGCGTGTCATCGATGAGATAAACGCGCAGATCGCACACGGAGATACCGATTACACCGAATACCGTATCGAAAAGAGCGACGGAACTCTGATATGGGCGCGTGACGACGGACATATCGTCACCTCGGAGGACGGCACGCAGCGTTTTTATGTCGCGATATCTGATATCACCGAACAAAAAAAGATGGAGCAGCGGCTTGGTGAAGGAGATCGCAGCACCGGTCAGTAAAAAGGAGACTTTGGCGGCAGCGGAAATATAATACGCCGCCGTAAAAATATTATATCAGAATACGGAGATGATAATCACGGATATGGTTAAATGCAGAGCGGCTGGTATCGATTACGACGGAGGACTGCATCGCTTTGGCGGAAAAACCGCTCTTTATAATAAATATCTTATCAAATTTTTCGACGATCCGACGTTTAAGACGCTCGGAGAAAAGCTCGCCGGAAAAAATATTAAGGAAGCGTTCATTCTCGCGCACAGCTTGAAGGGAATGTCCGGCAATCTCAGTTTGGACGAGTTTTATAACGAGCTGTGCGGGCTTGTCGAGCTGCTTCGCGAGGATAAAATCGAAGGAGCGGACGAATACTATAAGCGTCTTTCGGATTTATATGAACGCGCGCGCGACGCGGTTTTGCAATAAAGCTTGTTTGTAAAATCAAAAATATTCGATGAAAGCGTCGTTTCAGCCAGAACCGGCGCTTTCGGCGTTGTTGTGCGAATTTTAGTGTTGACTTTAATGCGGAAATATGCTATATTACTCTTCAGGCTTTGTTTTGGCAATACTTTTTAAGTTTTTAACGCGTAACTCGCGTATATTATTTCCGAACGGGGATTTATAAATGAAAATAATAATTGTGGGCTGCGGAAAGATCGGAACAACGATCATCGCGAGTCTGGTCGCAGAGGGGCATGATGTCGTCGCGGTCGACGACAATCCGTCGGCGATCGCTGAAATTTCTAATATATACGACGCTATGTGCGTCTGCGGCAGCGGCGCCGACTGCGAGACTCTTACGGAAGCAGGCGTCGACAAGGTGGAGCTTTTCGTCGCCGTCACAGGCTCGGACGAGCTGAATATGTTAAGCTGCTTTATCGCAAAACGTATGGGCGCGAAGCATACCATCGCGCGCATACGAAATCCCGAGTACAACGATTCGAGTCTGGGCTTTATGCGCGCGCAGCTTGATCTTTCCGATTCGATCAATCCCGAGCAGCTTGCCGCGCAGGAATTATATAACATTTTAAAATTCCCGAGCGCGGTCAATATCGAAACCTTTTCGGCGCGCAATTTTGAAATGGTGGAGCTTCGTCTGAAGCCCGATTCTCAGCTCAACGGTATGCGGCTGATGGATATGCGGAAAAAATATCAGGCGAATTTTCTCGTCTGCGCGGTTGCGCGTGACGAGAAAATTTATATTCCGGACGGCAAATTCGAACTGCGCAGCGGCGACCGCATAGGTCTGACCGCCGCTCCGAACGAAATACAGAAGCTGCTCAAAATGCTCGGTATACTCCAAAAGCAGGCGCGCAGCGTCATGATACTCGGAGCGAGCCGAACCGCGTATTATCTCGCGAAGCTGCTGATCGCAGGAGGAAATACCGTTAAAATCATCGAACGCGACCCAAAACGCTGTCAGGAATTCTGCACCTCTCTGCCCGGCGCCGTCATGATTTGCGGCGACGGTGCGCAGCAGGAGCTGCTGCTCGAGGAGGGCATACGCTCGATGGACGCTTTTGTCGCGCTGACCGGTATGGACGAGGAAAACATATTAATATCGTTTTTCGCCTCCTCGCAGAACGTATCCAAGGTGATATCGAAGGTGAACCGCGGAGAGCTTGCGTCTATGGCGGAGAAGCTGGGGCTTGACTGTATCGTTTCGCCTAAAAAAATCATATCGGATGTTCTGACGCGTTACGCGCGCGCACTGCAGAATTCGGTCGGAAGCAATGTCGAAACGCTTTATAAGCTGATGGACGGCAAAACCGAGGCTCTTGAATTCAATGTACAGCCAGATTTAAAATTCCTTGCGACTCCGCTGCGCGATATGACCTTCAAGCCGGATATTCTGATAGCCGGAATAATCAGAGGACGCAAAACGATTATTCCGTCCGGCGAGGATGTGATAATGTCGGGCGATAAGATAGTAGTGCTCGCCGCCGGGCAGCAGCTGCACGATCTTTCGGATATTATCCGATGAGCGCGGTGAACACATTATGAATCTGAAAATGGTATTCAATATGATCGGTCGGATGTGCAAGGTCGAAGCGGCGCTATTGCTGCTTCCGGCGATCGTATCGCTGATATATAGCGAGCGCTGCTTATGGGCGTTCGTCATAACCGCCGCGCTGTCGCTTGTGTTCGGCTTCGCGCTGACACTTATTTTTCGCCCGAAGGACGACGTTATTTACGCCAAGGAGGGCTATGCCATTGTCGCGCTTGTATGGCTCGCGGTATCCGCGCTTGGCGCTCTGCCGTTTGTCATAAGCGGAGAGATACCGTCCTATATAGACGCGTTTTTTGAAACGGTCAGCGGTTTCACGACGACAGGCGCATCGATACTCACCGAGGTCGAGAGCCTGTCGCGCGGAATACTGTTCTGGCGCAGCTTCACCCATTGGGTGGGCGGTATGGGCGTGCTCATCTTCATTATGGCGATAATTCCAAACATAACCGATCGTTCGATACACATAATGCGGGCCGAAATGCCCGGGCCGGTCGTCGGCAAGCTTGTGCCGAGGATAAAAGATACAGCGAAA
>JBAXZA010000207.1:0-3956 GCA_041670545.1 Eubacteriales bacterium
CGACTTTTTCCCCGATATCCTGCACACGCACGACTGGCAGACGGCGCTCGCGGCGATATACCTAAAGCAGCAGTACCGTTATATCGAGCGCTACCGTTCGATAAAGAGCGTCCATACCATTCACAACATCGAGTATCAGGGCGTGTACGATTTCAATATCCTCGACGACGTATTCGGACTCTCGCCCGACGAAGCGTCGATCGTCGAATACAAGGGCGCCGTCAACCTCACCAAGGGAGCGATAGTATGCTGCGACCGGCTCACGACCGTTTCACCGCGCTACGCAAAGGAAATACAGACCGAGAGCTATTCGAGCGGACTTTACTACATCATCAATCAGTATTCCTATAAGGTTTCGGGTATTCTCAACGGCATTGACGTCGGCTATTACGATCCGGCTGCCGATCCGGCGCTGCCCGCGAACTTCACAGCGGACGATCTGACCGGAAAAGCGGTGTGCAAAGCCGAGCTTGCGGCGTCGCTCGGACTGCCCGACAAGCCGGACGCGCCGATGATAACGATGATATCGCGGCTCGCTTCGCATAAGGGCTTCGATCTTGTCACGGCGGTCATCGAGGAGATAATCTCCACGACCGATGTTCAGCTCGTCGTGCTCGGCAAGGGCGAAATACAGTACGAGCGTTATTTCACGCGGCTCTCGGAAAAATATCCGGATAAGGTCAAGGCTGTCATCGACTATAACAAGGACCTTTCAAAGCGTATCTACGCGGCGGGCGATATCTTCGTCATGCCGAGTAAAAGCGAGCCGTGCGGACTGGCGCAGATGATATGCTCGCGCTACGGCAGCGTGCCGCTGGTGCGCGAAACCGGAGGTCTGTACGATTCTATCAAGCCCTACGACGGCGCGAGCGGAGAGGGCAACGGCTTTACCTTCGCAAATTATAACGCTCACGATATGCTTTATGTTCTGCGCGAAATGCTCTCCCTCTACGCGGACGACCGCGCGGCATGGGATAAGCTGGTGCGCAAAATAATGAACATCGACTTCTCGTGGAAGGTCAGCGCCGGAGAATACATCAAAATGTACGAAGAAGTCTGCGATTTATAGGAAAATATTTAGAAAATATACACTACACGTTGATATTTGTAATATATACTCATTTTCGTAAGAATATAGATAAAATGCCGAAAGAAGGGACTTATGGTGATTCCACCAGACATTTAATAAAATATCGAGTGGGGGAGGTGGATAATAAATAGGAATTATTTATAGCAGTTTATTTTTCATCATATGATTCATACTTTGATTATTTAGTATAGAAAGAGGGGAAACAATGAAAAAAATAAAGCATGTGAACATCAAGAGCTTTTTATTAGCAATGCTGATGCTGTTGTCATTATCTACGACAATATTCGCTACAGGCGAAAATATAGAAGCCGAAGATTCAACTATACATGATATTAGCTGCAAATTCGATTGCGAGCATACCTACAATCCGCTTACGTCGCAGGCTTCGAATGAAGTGAATATCGTAACCGAAGAAGAAATGATAGCCCTTATTGCTCAAGAGAGTGCTCTGTCTGAAGATGCGGCAAGAGAGCTTATTAACGGATTAAGCGAGCACTCGACAGCTAACGCGGGCGAATATGTTGAAGATTCAACTATACATGATATTGATTGCAAATTCGATTGCGAGCATAGCTACGATCCTATTGCATCGCAGGCTTCAAATGAAGTCAATATCGTAACCGAGGAAGAAATGATAGCCCTTATAGCTCAAGAAAGTGATTTGTCTGAAGAACAAGCGAGAGATCTTATTAACGGAATAAGTGAGGGTATAGATGATGAAATACAATCGTTAGCTTCTTGTGCTCATTTTTTTGGTCCACATATATGTGGAACTCAAAGTTCCAAAGGAAACTGTATGGTCATCTGCAATGGTAGAGTCTCATGTACCATATGTGGTATGTCCTTTATACAAGTACAGGAGCATGAGTCACATACTTGGACTAACGGGTGTGTGTGTGGAAAACAATGTTCATCTTGTGGTCGCGTAGTATATAATCCGGGTCATGGTCCTGGTAGCGGTCACTCTTGGTGTACAAATGATTAACGGAGATTTGACAAAGTAATTATTGTTTTTAAAAAGAATTACCGATGTTAATAATTATATTAAATAGCGTATATTATCGAAAAAATTATTATATAAGGCGGTATTATATTCCGCCTTATATTTATTTCGCAAAGCGGGAATTTGATAAATAGTAATAAAAAAGTTACAAGCTCTGGCACACGCTGTTCAATATTATATGCTATTATAAGAATGTATATTTTGTGTATAATATTCATACTTGATTACTGTAGTTCAGTATACTCTGTTTAAAAATAGTAGATTTACACAATGTAATGGGTGCGAATATAATATCGCACCCATTTTCAATATCGTGTTATTATTAACATATATTGCTTTTTATGCGACATTTAAAACTCTAAAACTATCTTTTATATATTAAAAATCTAACAAAAGGACGTAAATTCAGAGAATGGATAATAACGAAAACAAAAACCTTAACGCCGCGCCGCAGGATATTTCCGCAGAGCCGCAGGACAACGCCGCGCCGCAGGAAAGCGCTGCGAACGAATCCTCCGTCGAAACGGTTGCCGCCGATACCGAGTCGGCTAAAAAGCATATGGGATGCCCCAAGGGGTCGAAAAACGGCGTTCGCGCCGCAAAAGCCGCCGAGGGCAAAAAGTCCGCGAAGCGCGGCAGAAAAAATGCCGCCGCTGCCGATACGGCAAAGTCGGGCGCTGCCGATACCAGCTTGACTGAGGTCAAGATCACTGCAAAAGCCGCCAATTCAGCCGCAAAAGCTCCGACCCGCGCAAAACGCGCGCCCAAAGCTTCCGCCGCAAGTCACGGCGAACAGTATGACGCGGTGCGCGACGCGATCGACACCAAGCTGTCGCGCTATTTCGGCACGACGCCGGAGGACGCCTCCGAGGGGCAGATGTACAAGGCGGTCGTTCTGACCGTCAAGGATATTCTGACGCAGAAGCGCGGCGAATATCACGATCTGATGAAGAAAAAGCACGCCAAGCGCGTTTATTATATGTGCATGGAGTTCCTTGTGGGGCGCTCTCTGCGCAACAATATAATGAACCTCGGAATGCTCGAGCCTTACCGCGATGTCCTTTCCGATATGGGCTTTTCGCTCGATAAGCTGTACGAGCGCGAACCCGACCCAGGACTGGGAAACGGCGGACTCGGACGCCTTGCCTCCTGTTTCATGGATTCGCTGACCTCGCTCGATTATGTCGCCAACGGCTTCTCGCTCTGCTATGAATACGGACTGTTCCGTCAGCGCATTATCGACGGCATACAGCTCGAGCTGCCCGACATTTGGATGCCCGAGGGCGATGTCTGGCTCGTACCGCGCGCAGATAAAACGTTCACCGTCCGGCTGGGCGGTCATATCACCGAGAAATGGCACGACGGCAGACTCGATATTACCCACGAGGGCTACGAGGAGGTTCAGGCAGTCCCCTACGATATGATGATATCGGGCGCGGACTGCGAAGCCGTCAACGTCCTGCGTCTGTGGAAATCGCAGAACGTGCCGCAGTTCAACATGAGCCTTTTCTCGCAGGGACAGTATGTCAAGGCGCTCGAGGAAAGTACAAACGCCGAGGTCATATCAAAGGTTCTGTACCCCTCAGACAATCATACCGAGGGCAAGCTGCTCCGTCTGACGCAGCAGTATTTCCTCGTATCGGCGTCGCTGCAGTGCATCATCGCCGACCATCTCGCCGCCTACGGTACGCTCACCAACTTCACCGATAAGGTCGCCATACACTTAAACGACACCCATCCGGCGCTCTGCATACCCGAGCTTATGCGCATACTGCTCGACGTTTACTCCTATTCGTGGGAGCACGCGTGGGACGTCTGCCGCCATGTGTTCTCATATACAAACCATACGGTGCTGCCCGAAGC
>JBAXZA010000208.1:0-3929 GCA_041670545.1 Eubacteriales bacterium
CGGCAAAGACCTATGCCTTCAGCGCCCAGCTCGCGTGCTTTCTTAGCGTCGCGGGGAGTATCGGCGTTGGTGCGGACGGAGAGCTTGCGGAATTTGTCAGCCCAGCTCATGATGCGTCCGGATTCGCCGACGATGGTAGCGTCTACGGTCGGGATTACGCCGTCGTAGATGTTGCCGGTAGAACCGTCGATGGAGATAAAGTCGCCCTCGTGATAGGTTTTGCCGGCAAGCTCAAACTTCTTGTTCTCTTCGTCCATGGATATAGCGGAGCAGCCCGATACGCAGCAGGTTCCCATGCCGCGCGCGACGACTGCGGCGTGAGAGGTCATACCGCCGCGAACGGTGAGTATGCCCTGTGCAGCCTTCATGCCCTCGATATCCTCGGGGCTTGTTTCAAGACGGACGAGAACGACCTTCTCGCCGCGTGCCTTCCATTCCTTAGCGTCCTCAGCGGTAAATACGATCTTGCCGCAGGCTGCTCCGGGAGATGCAGCGAGAGCCTTGGCTACAGGCATTGCAGCCTTCAGAGCCTTAGGGTCGAACTGCGGGTGAAGCAGGGTGTCGAGGTTGCGGGGATCTATCATCATGACGGCTTCCTTCTCGGTGATCTTGCCCTCGTCAACGAGGTCGCACGCGATCTTGAGAGCCGCCTTAGCGGTGCGCTTGCCGTTACGGGTCTGGAGCATATAGAGGTGCTTGTCCTCGATGGTGAACTCCATATCCTGCATATCGCGGTAATGATCTTCGAGCGTCTTGCAGATATCCTGGAACTGCTTGAACACCTCGGGCATGATCTCGTCCATCTTTGCGATGGGCATAGGAGTACGGACGCCTGCGACGACGTCCTCGCCCTGTGCGTTCATAAGGAATTCGCCCATGAGCTTGCGCTCGCCGGTAGCGGGATCGCGGGTGAACGCGACGCCTGTGCCGGAGGTTTCGCCCATATTGCCGAATGCCATCATCTGAACGTTGACAGCGGTGCCCCATGAATAGGGGATATCGTTATCACGGCGGTAAACGTTGGCGCGGGGGTTATCCCACGAACGGAAAACGGCGGTGATAGCGCCCATGAGCTGCTGCTTAGGATCGGTGGGGAATTCCTCGCCGATCTTGGTCTTGTATTCAGCCTTGAACTGACCTGCGAGGTTCTTGAGGTCGTCCGCGTCAAGCTCGATATCCTGTGTGACGCCCTTTTCGGTCTTCATTTTGTCGATGAGCTGCTCGAAGAACTTCTTGCCGACTTCCATAACGACGTCGGAATACATCTGAATAAAGCGTCTGTAGCAGTCCCACGCCCAGCGTGCGTTGCCGGATTTCTTGGCGATAACGTTGACGACGTCTTCGTTAAGACCGAGGTTGAGAATGGTGTCCATCATGCCGGGCATGGAGGCTCTTGCGCCCGAACGGACGGAAACGAGAAGCGGGTTTTCCATATCGCCGAATTTCTTTCCGGTGATTGCTTCCATCTTCTCGATATATTCCATGATCTGCGCCTGGATATCGTCGTTGATTTTCTGACCGTCCTCATAATACTGAGTGCAGGCTTCGGTAGAAATGGTGAAGCCCTGAGGAACGGGAAGACCGATATTGGTCATTTCCGCAAGGTTTGCGCCTTTACCGCCGAGCAGCTCGCGCATTTTTGCGCTGCCCTCGGTGAACAAATAAACATATTTCTTGCTCATGGGTGTTATATACCTCCGATATTTATAATTGATGACTTATATTCGCACATCGTATTATAACATATAGTTCGCCAAAATACCACTATTTATTAAATAATTTACAATTTTTTAAATTAATCCTTTTTTGTCTTGAAATATTAACTTTTGGAAGGTATAATAATATGGTATCGTCAATAATTATGTCTGTGAGAGCAGACTGATATATTACCACGCTATGCTACAGGAGTATTGATATGAAAACAAAGACGCTTATAACAAAGCAGCTCGCCGCGCTCGGCATAAAACCGGAAACCGAGGTCGCGTTCCGCGCGATAGGCGATTACGACGCGGAGGTGCTTGACCGCTACTTTTCCGATATCGAATCGCGCGCGGAATTTTTCCTCGCCGCCGATGAATATTTATACGATATTAAATCATATTTTGCTGATAACGGCGTGGATTTCGTTTCCTTTGAGGGAACTGTTATCGCCTGCGACGCCGAAATAGGCGAAGGGACGCTTATTTATCCCAATGTTCAGATAAGAAGCGGAGCTGTGATCGGCAAAAACTGCGTTATAGGTTCGGGAAGCGTGATAGAAAATTCCAAAATCGGCGACGGCTGCAATATCAACGCCACGCAGATATACGGCTCGACGCTCGATGAAAACGTTAAGATCGGACCGTTTTCGCACGTCCGACCGGGAACACATCTGCACGCCGGAGTCAAAGTGGGCGATTTTGTCGAGATCAAAAATTCGGACGTCGGAGAAAATACGCACGCGTCGCATCTGACCTATATCGGCGACAGCGATGTCGGCGCAGATGTTAATTTCGGCTGCGGAACGGTCACATCAAATTATGACGGCAGGGAAAAACACCGCACTATCATAGGCGACGGAGCTTTCATCGGCTGCAATACCAATCTTGTCGCGCCGGTGACCGTCGGAGAGCACGGCTACACCGCCGCCGGCTCGACTGTGACAAAGGACGTTCCGCCGTTTGCGCTTGCCATTTCACGCTCAAAGCAGATCAACCTCGAGGGCTGGGTCAAGGGGCGCGAAAAAGAGGAGAACGACAGCGCAAAATAAAGCCTTGACGGTCGCCAAAACGCCGTGAGAAAACGAATGTATAAAAAGTAATATAAACGTTAGGGCTTGTGCGTAAAATCACCGTAAACGGTTAATACGAACAAGACCTATAATAAAGGATAAAAATACAAGTGGCAGACATATTTGCCCTTTTTAAAAAAATAGAAAAGACGCCGTTTCAGCCAGCCGCTCCAATAACGCATATAATCTGCGGGCTTGGCAATCCCGGCGATGAATACACCTTTACCCGCCACAATGCGGGTTTTCTGACTCTTGACTATTTTGCGCAGAAGCTTGATATCAAAATCAACCGCGCGAAATTCAGCGCACTTACCGCGGAGGGAATCATCGGCGGAAAACGCATACTTTTCATGAAGCCGCAGACGTTTATGAACGCGTCTGGCGAAGCCGTGCGCGACGCCGCGGATTTTTATAAAATCCCGAGCGAAAATATCATTGTTATCAACGATGATATGGATCTAGAGCCGGGGCGTATGAGAATACGCCTGCGCGGCAGCGACGGAGGTCACAGAGGGCTGAAAAGCATCATATATCAGCTCGGAACGGACGTTTTCCCGCGCATAAAGCTCGGCGTCGGCTCACCTCCGACAAAGGACGCGGTTGTAAACTGGGTGCTCGGCAGTATACCGAAGGATGCGCAGGAGAGCTTTTTTAAATGTGTGGAAAACGCGTATGACGCAGTCCCGCTGATGCTTTCGGGGCAGAGTGAACGTGCGATGAATCTTTACAACAGCTGACGGGGTAAAAAATGAATATTATAACCGACAGTATCCGCCGCGAACGCGAATATTCCGGGGTTTTGACAGCCGCGTGCGAACAGCTCGCGGCTAAACGTCCGCTGCCGATGATGGTCACCGGTTTATGCGACGGCGCGCGCTTCGCCTTTTATTCGTCGCTTATCGCCGACATCAAGGCAAAATACGGACGCGGGGCGCTGATGATAGTCCCCGACGAAAAGGACGCGCTTCGTCTGTCTAATTCCTTCTTGGACTGCGGACTCGAGGTGCTGACCTATCCGCTGCGCGATTTTATCTTCCATAATATCATAGCCTCCCATGACTACGAGCATGAGAGGCTCTCTGTGCTGTGCGCGGCAGCGGACGGCGGCTATGACGTCATAATAGCGACGCCAGACGCCGCGCTTCAGCGTACAATGCCG
>JBAXZA010000209.1:0-3922 GCA_041670545.1 Eubacteriales bacterium
CGCTTGAATTCTTCCTCGATATCGTTCTCGGTGACCTCGAGCGCTTCCTTGGCGGCGATTTTCTCAAGCGCAAGACGAGTCTTGACCTGACGCTCAGCCTGCGGACGGAACTGCTTTCTCATCGAATCGAGATCGAGTCCGGTATACTTGAAGTAGGTTGCGAGATCGAGTCCCTGCATACGCAGACGGTTGTCGTAATCGCGGAGCAGATTCTCGGTTTCGTTTTCAAACATTGCTTCGGGAATGTCGGCTTCCAGCTTGCCGAGCAGAGCGTCAATAAGCTTTTCCTCGACGGAAGCGTCAGCGTCCTTGGCGTTCTTTTCCTCTAACTTCTTGCGGACGTCGGCGGTGTAGTCGGCGAGGGTGTCGAACTCGGAAACGTCCTTTGCGAATTCATCGTCAAGTGCAGGCAGCTCGGTGAACTTGATGCCGTTCAGCTTTACCTTGAATACGGCGGGCTTGCCCTTAAGCTCCTCGGCGTGATAATCCTCGGGGAAGGTAACGTTAACGTCGAACTCGTCGCCGGTATTGTGACCGACGATCTGCTCCTCAAAGCCGGGGATGAACTGACCGGAGCCGAGCTTCAGCTCGTGACCGTCAGCCTTGCCGCCGTCAAACGCAACGCCGTCGACGCTGCCCTCGTAATCGATGGTAACGGTGTCGCCGTCAGCTGCCGCGCGGTCTGCAACGTCGATCATGCGCGAATTCTGGCTTCTCTTGCGCTCGATATCAGCATTGACCTCGTCGTCTGTGACGGGCTTGACGCTGCGCTCGGCTTCGATTCCGGCGTAATCGGAAATTTCGACCTCGGGCTTGACGAAGATTCTTGCCTTCATAACGACTTCTGCGCCTTCCTCGGCGGAAACGACGTCGAATTCGGGGCGGGAAACGCCCTCGATGCCGGCCTCGGCATAAGCGGACTCGTAAGCGTCGGGAATGCAGGCGTTGAGAGCCTCCTCATAGAAAACGCCCTTGCCGTACATCTTCTCGATGATAGCGCGGGGCGCCTTGCCCTTGCGGAAGCCGGGAACGTTCATTTTTGCGACGTTCTTTTTATAAGCGTCGGAAATAGCTTTCTTAAAAGCTTCGGCGTCGATGGTGAACTCAAATTCAACGACGTTCTTTTCGGGTTTTGTTAAATTCTTAAAACTCATTATAATTAATCCTCCGAAATATTCTCAAAGGGGCTGCGCCGTTGTCGTCACGCTCAAACGCGTCAAAACAGCCGATGGCGTCAAAAACCCGCAAATCGATATCATAATACATTTCATTGTACTCAATTTTCACCATAAAGTCAATATACAAACGATAAAATTATAAATTTGTTAATTATTTTTATCACAATATTATAAACCTGCCGCCCTAAGTGTGCGGTTGCGGTCACATTTTTATTCCTAAATTAACTAAAAATTTACAAAGCAGGCTATTGACTTCAATCCGTGTTTATGTCCGCCGCCGAAATCACATGGTTTTAACATATCGCCGGCTGATTTCAAGCGTCACCGAACGTTCTGCTCAGCGAATATTTTCGAAACGGACGCCGAGAGCTTGTCCGGCGCAATTGCCGGCGAATAGAGGTAGCCCTGATATTCTTTGCAGCCGATGGCTAAAAGCGCGTCGCGTATTTCCGTGTTTTCAACATATTCGGCGAGGACGGTGAAGCCGAGCGAATGTGAGAGCTTCACGATCGAAGCGACAATCTCAAGACTGCGCGGGTTTTTGGTGATGTCGCGGACAAGCGCTCCGTCGAGCTTCACAAGGTCGAAGGCGTTGCTCTGAAGATATTTTAGCGAGGTATGACCCATCGAAAAATCATCGATAGCCATTTTGAAGCCGAGCGCTCTGATTTTTTTAAATATCTCCGTCCCGCCGTCGTCCGCTCGCATCGCGGTCTGTTCTGTCACCTCGAGGCAGACGAGTCCTTTTTTGACCGACGGGCAGCCGCACACGCTTTCGAGGAACGCGAGGAACTGCGGCTCGGAGAAGGTCGAGCCGGTGATATTGACGCATATATTGAACGGACGCCGAAATTCCTCGTTAAATTTTTCCGAATCGCGCAGCGCCCGGGCGATAATATATTCGTCGAGCTGCAAAAGCATTCCGGCTTCCGACGCTATCTTGATTACAAGCGGCGGATAGACCATTCCGAAAAGCTCATGCTTCCAGCGCAGCAGCGCCTCAGCGCCGAAGCATATCCCGTCGGAATTGTACTGCGGCTGATAATAGAGCGCTGGCTGACTCTTTTTTATCGCGTGGCGCAGATCGTAAACGAGAGTTTTGGCGACAGTTCCGCGGCTGTCCTCGAGTGAGGTCAGCACGACGTCGCGGCCGTCGTTTTCGGCGGCGGAAAAATAGTCGGCAAGACCGTCGTAATCCCGTAGGACGGCGTTGGTTTTCTCACGGTCAAAATGACGCACGAACGGAATATATACAGCAGTTCCGGCGGCAAGGCAGACAAGCTGCAAAATCGAGCCGCGTATGCTTCCGGTCGCGGCGAAGCCGCCGAGAAATATCGGCGTCGTCCATGCCGATTCCGCCGTGACGAGCGGCACGAACCCGAAATACATCGCCGCGTAGGTTATAATATAATTCATCACAGGCACAAGTATAAACGGAATGACGAGCGAGAGGTTGAATATGACCGGCAGACCGAATATCATAAGCTCGTTTATATTGAAAAGCATAGGCAGAAACGCCATTTTTGAAAGCGAGCGTCCCGAGCGCCGGCGGCTGAAAAGCAGCATTGCGATAAGCAGACACATCGCCGAGCCGCAGCCGCCGATCAGCACGAATATATCGATGGTGGGCTTGGTGAGGATTTCGGCGGGCGCTGCTCCCGCAGCGGCTGCGGCAATGTTATTTTGCAGCGGAGGTACCAGCACAAGATCGGAAACGCCATCGAGCACATCGCTGCCGTGTACGCCGCAGAACCACAGCACGCTCGATAACAGAACGAACGCAAGACCGCCGAAAAAGCCGCCTCCTATTTTGGTAAACAGTGAGTACAGCAGTCCGGTGAACGCCGAGTGAAAGCTCGATTTTCCAAATATGGCTGAAATTGCCGTATTGGCGAGCGCTGACGCGGAAATAACGCCGATCGCGGGAGCTATCACCGCGAGCATATCGTTATAGCGGTTGTCAGCGCCGTCGGCGAACGTTTTTTTTGCGCGGAAGATGCGGACGGAGAACAATCGGTAAAGATAAGCGCCGCCGACCGAGCAGACGAGCGCGGTGAACATCCCCTTTGTTCCGAGCGGGCCGACGGCGAATTCGGCGGAATTGGTATCGAAGCCGATGAAAATGAGAAAAGCGGCGATCGACGTCAGCGGATAACCCCAGATATATTTTATTTCGGGATCGAGATTACGCGCGCAGACGACAGATACCGCGATCGTCGCATACAAAGATAAAAGACCGAAGGTGGCGCTGTAAATCGCGTTAAAAAGCGTGTAAAAAATACCGCCGAACGTATTCCGGATAAAATTCTGATATGCCGACAGCGGAAATGAACTGAGGATGAGCGCGAAGCTGCCTATCATCAGTATCGGAATGATAATGATCAGCCCGCTCGCGACCGATCGTGTTATCTGTACAAAGGTCCCGCGCAGCTTTTTAAACAAAAATACATCCTCCCGCATTCCGTAAAGTAAAAAATGCAAATATTTTATATTTTATCACAAACTGACAAAATAATCAGTACAAACCGTGAACGAAATATAAAATAAGTGTAAATATAAACTTTATATTAATGGGGGAATGAATACAGGCGGCACCGCATATTTACAAGCTCATATTTTGGTTGAAATACATGGGCTGAATGCCATTAATTCAACGAAAACATGAATTATGCGGTGCTGCCTGTAATAGTATTACAGTGCTGTATATGGTATGAAAGCGAAGGCTTTGTGCGGTGCGCGTCAGA
>JBAXZA010000210.1:0-3881 GCA_041670545.1 Eubacteriales bacterium
CAACGCTTTGGACGTCCTCACGAACGTTCATAAAATACACTTTAATCGCCTGCCAACCGATTGCAGACCGATCGCTGTCTTGCCACTCGCCCGCTTGCCAACCTCTCGCCTGCTTGACCGATGGTTGAATGCCCGCTTGACCGCTGGTTGTATGCCCTCTTGTTCAGTGCTTAATAATTATAGCAAATCGGCACGCGTTTGTCAATACCTTTTCGGAAAAAAGTTGTTTTTTTCGTATTATTAAGTATTTTATACGTTTTTTATATTGACGTTTTGGTGGATATTTGGTATAATTATATAAAATATAATGCTTGAGCTTAGGACTGCAATGCGCAGATCGAGCGCCGCCTAACGCCCGCATTGTATTATTGCCATAAAACAACCACGGAGTTTGATATGCAATATTGGTTCGTTTATCTCATTTTGGCAGCGGCAGCGCTGCTTGCCGCCGCCGCACTCGCCTGCCCGCTCATCACAACCCGATATAAACTCGAGACCGACCGTCTGCGCGGCGGCGACGTGCTGCGCGTCACCCTGCTCTCCGACCTCCATTCGACGCGCTGGGGACGTTCGCAGTCGCGGCTGACAGCCGAAATAAAAATGTCCGAGCCGGATATACTCCTGCTCTCTGGCGACATTTTCGACGACAGACGCCCCGCCGACGCCGTCCGCGAGCTGCTTGCGGAACTTGCGCCGCTTGATATACCCACATACTTCGTCATGGGCAATCACGAAGCATATTCAAAGCATACCTCCGAGCTTGCCGATATCGCGCGCTCCTTCGGCGTCAGGACGCTCGGACGCACCGTTATGTCGGATACGCCGCAGCGCGTTGCGACACGCGACACTCTCCGCTTCGGGGGACGCAAAATAATCGTCTGCGGACTCTGCGACCCGTATCTTTTTCCCGACAACGAATCGTGGCGAGCGGCGGCAAAAGCCGATTTTGCCGATATCGCCGAATGCGGCGGACTTCGCCTGCTTATCTGCCACCGGCCGGAGGAGGCGCAGCTTTACGCTTCGCTCGGCTTCGACGCGTCGTTTTCCGGTCACGCGCACGGCGGACAGGTGCGTCTGCCGTTTATGCGAGAGGGACTGATAGCGCCCCATCAGGGCAGGGAATGCTTCATTTTGCCGCCGCACATCGGCTTTTTCCCGAAATATACAGGCGGATGCTACCCTGTTGAACGTCCCTGCGGCGGAACGCTTCACCATATCGTATCGCGCGGAGCGAGCCTGTTCCCATCCATGCCGCGGATATTCAATCCCCCCGAAATAGTATCGGCGGTGTTTTACGGCGCCGGATCAAAGGATTGATACCGCCGCGCACAGCCTGCGCAAAACGTCAATAAATATAATGAACCTCTGAATAGTGTGTTATATATCGGCGCAAATGCTGAAATACAAGGACCGAACGCCATTAATTTCATCGCGCCGGCGAATTAATCAGAGCCTTCATAACATAAAAAGGAAAACACGATGGAGCATACCCTGCAAACCGAATCCGGCTGTCTTACATACCGGCTTGAGCGCAAAAAGGTCAAAAACATCAACATTCGGATAAAAAACGGCGGCTGCATTTCTGTTTCCGCGCCCGCCAAAGCGCCGATACGCGAAATCGAGCGCGTTCTGCTCGAAAAGGAAACGTTCATACGCCGTGCGCAGAGCCGTATCACCTCGCTCGAGGAGCTTGCACCGCCGCCGCCCGGCGATGATGAAAACGAACGCTGTCTTGCGCTGATGCGCGAGCTTGTCGCCGAGCTTTATCCGCGTTTCGGATTTGCGGACGCACATATTCCCGCGATTCGCTGCCGCGATATGACCTCGCGGTGGGGAAGCTGCAATTATGTGACGCGCTCGCTGACCTTTTCCTCTCGGCTCGCACGTCTGCCGCGCCGCTATGCCGAATACGTCGCCGCGCACGAGCTTGCGCACCTCGCCATACACGATCATTCGCCGCGATTTCACGCGCTTGTGCGGTCGGTTCTGCCCGACGCCGACAGCCGCCGCGCCGAGATGAAGCGCTATGCCCTCACAAAACGCGGCGAAACCGACGAATAACGTCAGTCCGGCGGCAATCAGAGGTTTTTTATCATACGCAAAAAAATCCGGAGTGCGAGGGACGCCGAGTCCCACATCCTCCGGATTATTTATATTAAAATGTTGATTTACGGCAGCGACGGAATATTCCGATTACGAATTAAAAAGCTCCATGCTTTTTTCCATATTGCTTTCAATTTTCGCAAGCTGCTTTTCGACGATCGACGCGACGTCGGAGTTGCCCTTGCAGAGCGCCGCGTCAAGCTTGGTCAGAACGTCGGACGTCCAGTTGAACAGCACTCCCACGTTTAAGGTGCGGCTGTCGCGGATAATGCGGAGCATTTCCGCGCTGTCCTCGTCGCGTGCGCCCTTCTGCGTAAGATAGGTTTCATAATAAGGCTCCATGAGCGTCTTATAGCTGTCGTAGGCGAGGACATCGAGAATAACGCCGGTGCGCTCAGTATCGCCGTTTGTGACCGGAATGGTGGTCAGCAGAGTTCCCCATGTCGCTATCATGCTGTAATAAGCATCCTGCGTTTCCTCGTATTTAGGCATTGGCAGAACGCCGAATTCGCTTTCGAAATCGCGCAGATCCTTGATATGCCCGAGCGTTTCAGATACGAACAGGAAACGGTTATTTTTGAACTCCAGCACCGAGTTATTGGTCGGCGTGGCAAGCTTCACAAGCGTACGGTCTATATACTGCCCGTCGGGAGCGGTGAGCTGGGTTATCTTTGAGCATACCGAATAGAAACGGTCTGTGTTTCCGGTATAAACCGGCGAGCCGTCGTCAAAGCTCACAAGCTTTTCATCTGCGCCGAACAGCATAACGTTCATAAGCTGATCATGCGAAAGCATACCATACTGCGCAGTACCGGAGACAGCGTCGTATTTGAACGAATCGTCAGAGTTAATATCCGACGCGGCGGCGGTGTATTCGATGAGCCGGTCGAGCGTCCATTTGCCGTCGCGCACGAGGTCGTAGGGAACGTCAAGCCCCAGATTATCGAGTATGCCGCGGTTGAAATAAATTACCCATGTCGCTTCAAAGGGGAAAAACGAGATATCGCTCGACGCGAGATAGCATTTGCCGTTCATCGTCGCGTCGCCTATGACGGTCTGATCCCACCATGGCTCGGTGAGGTTGAGCGAATCGACCGACAAAAGGTCGACAAAATAGTTTTCGGTGATGAGCGCTCCCATTTCGTTCAGCGGGAACGGTATCATATCATAGGTATCGTCGCCCGCCGTGACGACGTTCTTCGTTATCTTCTTGATGTCGTCGTACGGAACGCGCTGCTCCTTGATCTTGACATTGAATTTTTCCTCGATGCGGACATTGCGGTTATAGAGCGCGTCGTTGATAAGCTCGCCGTTTGATTCGTCCGGCGCTATCAGCATATTCGCCCAGTCGCATTCGTCCTGATTGAGTATGAGAAAGGTATGACCTCCGTAATCGGCGTCCGGATATTTATATTCGTCGGCTTCGGTCACCGCCGAGGTTTCGCCGGACATTCCCGCCGTGGTAACAGCCGTAGTCCCGCCGCCGGCAGCTCCGCACGATGCAAGCAGCAGAGCGCACAAAAGCAGCGACGCCGCAGCCGTCAAGGCTTTCTTCTTCATCATTATTGTTGCCCCCTCAATAAAATGTGAAATATTCGTAAAATATACACTATTTATTATATGATAGCATATTACTCACATTTTGTCAATAATATGTTCAAACAATTTGTTTATTTTCATTATAATGAAAACAGTATTCAATTTCGCATGATAATGTGGTATAATATTGGAAGAATCGGATTATATTTATGGGATCGGCGAATAATTCATATTTTTGC
>JBAXZA010000211.1:0-3881 GCA_041670545.1 Eubacteriales bacterium
GAGCTTCGCGACCTCGATGCCGTAGCTGTCGTCTGCCGCGCCGCGCACTATCTTGCGCAGAAAGGTCACCTCATCGCCGCGTTTTTTCGCCGCGATGTTGTAGTTGACCACTCCGGAGCATTCGCCCTCGAGCGCCGTCAGCTCATGGTAATGCGTGGCGAAAAGCGTTTTCGCGCCGAGTTTGCGTCCGGCGGTGTATTCGACGACGGCGCGGGCGATGCTCATGCCGTCGTAGGTGCTTGTGCCGCGGCCTATCTCGTCATAAATTATCAGGCTACGGCGGGTCGCGTTTTTGAGTATGTAGGCGACCTCGTTCATTTCGAGCATGAAGGTCGACTGACCGCTCGCCAAATCGTCCGACGCACCGACGCGTGTGAAAATTTTATCGGTCACGGATATTTCGGCGTCAGTCGCGGGTACAAACGAGCCTATCTGCGCCATTATAACGATGAGCGCGACCTGACGCATATATGTCGATTTGCCAGCCATATTCGGGCCTGTGATGAGCAGCATACGGTTGTCCGAGGTGTCGAGCGTGGTATCGTTCGGCACAAAATAGCTGTCCGAGGCGAAATGCTCCACTACCGGGTGGCGTCCGTCGCGTATTCGTATAGCGTCGCCGTATTCGACGAGCGGGCGGACGTAATTGTTCTTGACGGCGACCTCGGCGAGCGACAGATAGGCGTCAAGAAGAGCTATGAACGACGCGCTTTTCTGTATGCGTGAAACGGCGTCGGCGA
The DNA here is from genome assembly GCA_041670545.1 of Eubacteriales bacterium. Lineage (GTDB taxonomy): Bacteria > Bacillota > Clostridia > Oscillospirales > CAG-272 > JBAXZA01. The sequence continues at coordinate 741 of JBAXZA010000211.1, forward strand.
CCGCTGTCCGAACCGAGCAGAAGATATCGTATTCGAGAGCGACGGCGCGGTCGGAAGCGCCGAGAACGGTCGTTTCGGCGTCCTTCAGCTCCTTTGTGATGTACCGCTCGCAGTTGGCAAGCGTTTGTTTTCGTATATAACGGTCGGGAACGGAGGAAACATATGATTTTGTGACCTCGATATAATAACCGAAAACGCGGTTGTAGCCGACCTTGAGCTTTGGAATGCCGGTCGCGGAGCGCTCCTCGCTCTCGATCTTCTCGATAATGCCATGTCCGCCGTGCATGATATCGTGCAGCGAGTCGATATCGCTGTTGTAGCCGGGGCGTATGATGCCGCCCTCGCGTATTGTAAACGGCGGCTCGTCGACGATAGAGTTTGCAATAAGCTCCTTTATGTCGCAGAGCACGTCGAGATTGTCGCGTATCGACGAAAGCTCGTCGCTTGCGGCATTGGAAAGCAGTGCCTTGATCGGCGGCAGCAGCTCGAGCGTGGCTCGGACGGCGACGAGATCGCGTCCTCCGGCTGTTCCGTATACGATTTTTGCCATCAGCCGTTCAAGATCGAGCACGCCGCGCATGGCTTCGGCAAGCTCGCCGCGAAGCACTACATCGGCGGCAAGCTCCGCCACGGCGTTCTGACGCCGCGTGATGTAATAGGTGTTGACAAGCGGCAGCTCCACCCATTTGCGAAGCAGCCGCGCTCCCATCGAGGTGCGTGTTTGATCGAGCACCCAGAGCAGCGAGCCGCGTTTTTCGCCGCGCCGCATATTTTCGGTAAGCTCGAGCGAACGGCGCGTCGAGCTGTCAAGCTCAAGAAACTGACCGTCGGTGTAAACATTGAGCTTTTTGATATACGAAACGTCGAGCTTCTGTGTTTCGGCGATATAATCGAGCAGCGCTCCGACGACCGAAACAAGCGGCATATCGGCGAGCGTTTCTTCGGAAATATCGTCCTTGAAGGTATTTCTGCATAACGCGGACGACCGCGTGTAATTAAACCTTGCGGACTGCGAATTCCATACGAGTGCGCCCGCGCGGTTTTTGATATATTCGCATAGCTGAGGATAATCTCCGGAATCGCAGTCGAATAAAATCTCGCTGGGGGAATATGTCGAAAGCTCGTTTATCAGGCGTTTTATATCGGCGTGACCGGAAAAATGCGTCGCGGAAATATCTCCCGTCGAAATGTCGACGAACGCGGCGGCGATATCGGAGAAGTGAGCGTCCGAGCCGTCGGGAGTCATCGAAACGGCGCACAGATAATTGTTCTTTCCTTCGGCAATCTGCGAGGTGTCAAGCATTGTGCCGGGCGTAATAATGCGGACGATGTCGCGTTTGACAAGCCCCTTGGCGAGCGCCGGATCCTCCATCTGCTCGCAGACGACCACCTTGTAGCCCTTGGCGACCAGACGATTTATATAATTTTCAGCGGCGTGATACGGAACGCCGCACATTGGCGCGCGCTCCTCCTCTCCGCAGTCCTTGCCCGTCAGCGTGAGTTCAAGCTCGCGCGAAGCGGTTTTGGCGTCGTCATAGAACATCTCATAAAAATCTCCGATGCGGAAAAACAGTATCGCGTCTTTGTTCTGATCTTTAATTTCAAGGTACTGCTGCATCATCGGCGTCAGCGGCATCGTTTTAACCTCACTTGTATATCATAATTTATAATTTGCGGGTACGAGGAATTTTAAGCTAAGATAAAAAACGGAATCAGGCGGATATATAACAGAAAACCCGAGATAACATAAAGCGGAGACCTCAGCCCCCGCTTTTGTTTGATTTTAGTGAGTTCCGCAGTCGCCGCAGGAGCAAGAGCCGCACTCGTGAGTGCAGGGACGCTCGCCTGTTATTTGGAAGGTGATTTCGCCGTTGACATCGTGCATGAGAGCGTCGAGAGCCTCGCGGGATTCGCTGTATTCAATATAAACCGGGTTGTTGGTGATATCGTTGTAAAGCTGCTCGATGCGTCCCTCGATTACCTCGGTGATCTCCTTTGCGGGAGCTTCCTTCTGGCATTCGCTCTCGAGCGCGGCGCGCTGAGTGCGGTATTCTTCCATCAGATTTGAAAGCGCCGGATCGCTGTCAAATGCGGCGTCCGCAGCGTCAAAGCGCTTTGCGCGCTCGTCATTCTTGATTTCTTTGCCAAGCTGTGCGGCAAGTTCCATAATATCCATTTTTTGTTTCCCTTTCGAGTTGTATATAATTTTGTTGTGCGTAAAAATAATTAACCGCAGCCGTCGTCAGACAAGCTCGCCGTACATGGCGTAGGTCTCCGCCTTTGTGATGAGAACATTTACACGCCGTCCGATCAGGTTATCGTCGGACGATGGGAAATGCACGAGCCGTCCGCGTTCTGTGCGTCCGGTCAGCCGGCTGTCGTCTGTTTTGCTGCGTTCTTCGACGAGAACGGTGAGGCTTTTGCCCTCGCAGGTCTTGTTTTTCTCAAGCGATATCACGTTTTGAGTATCGAGCAGACGCGCGAAGCGTTCCTTTTTGACCTCGTCTGAAATCTGACAGTCCATTTCGGCGGCGGCAGTACCCTTGCGCTTTGAATAAATGAAGGAATATATCGAATCATAGCGTACACGGCGGAGCATATCGAGCGTTTCCTCGAACTCATCGTCGCTCTCGCCCGGAAAACCGACGATAATGTCGGTGGAAAGCGCGATATCCGGTATTTTCTCCCTCATATAATCGACGAGCGAGATATAGCTCTCGCGCGTATAATGCCGGTTCATCGCCCCAAGCACGCGGTTTGAGCCGGACTGAAGCGGCAGATGGAACGCCCGCGCGATTTTCTCCTCGCGCGCCATGACGTCGATAAGCTCATGTGAAGCGTCCTTCGGATGGCTGGTCATAAATTTGACGGTGAAATCGCCGTCTATATTACATATATCGGTGAGCAGAGCGGGGAAGCTGTAGCCGTCGGCGTTCTCCTTACCGTAGGAATTGACGTTTTGACCGAGAAGGGTGATCTCGCGGTAGCCGGACTGCGCGAGCTTTCTGACCTCGTCGAGAATCTCCACGCGTCCTCGGCTGCGTTCGCGTCCGCGTACAAACGGAACGACGCAGTAGGTGCAGAAATTGTTGCAGCCGTACATTATCGAAACCCAAGCCTTAAATCCGCTTTCGCGTCTGA
>JBAXZA010000212.1:0-3868 GCA_041670545.1 Eubacteriales bacterium
ATCGAAAAAGCCGTCCGCACAGGTTCGCAGCCCGTTTCGTAAACGAAAAACGTTTAAGCCTAACGTACACCGCCGAACTCACGGTGAATAAAAACAAAAGGCGGGGCATTTGCCCCGCCTTGACTGCTGTTATGCTTGATTTATCTGCCGTCGAAGCGCGCGCCGTGCTCCATCATGCGCTGGCGAACCGCGCCGCCGTCGCGCAGACCGAGCGCCGCCGCGATGCCCGCCGCTTCGCCGAGCGCCATACAGGTCGGCTGAACCCTCAGCGACGCCTGCATTGCGAACGATGCCGAAACGCACCGCCCCGCCACGAGCATATTGTCCGCGCCGACCGGCTGCATTACGCGGAACGGAATCTCATAATATTCGCCCTTCTGCATATGGTCGAGCCGGAGCGCGCGCTCGTCGTGAATGTCGATCGGATAGGCGCTCTGGGCGACGGCGTCGCCGAATTTGGAGCGGGCGATAAAATCGTCCTCGGTGAGGGTATAAAGTCCGTGTATGCGCCGGCTTTCGCGTATGCCGGGTATCTCGGAAAACGAATTTATTTCGCTGTCCTCAAAGCCGTTTATATATTTTTTGAGGAATTTATGTATACGGACTGCGGCTTCACGCGAATATAATATCATCTCAGTGATGTCGGCGTCGACGGTAGAATGGGTGAGATGTCCCGCCTCGGGGCAGTTGCACCAGATGATGTCTCCGCCGGCACAAGCCGCGTTAAAAATCTGAAAATAGTTGCCGTCGCGGCGTTCGAGATCGCCGGCATCGACAGCGCGTTCAAAAATATCGCGCAGACCGTGATTTTTGTATGTCCAGAGCGACGCGGTTTCGTATATAGGCGACGCGTCGTCCGCCCAGAGTCCGATTTCGCGCGTAAAAGCCTTCAGGCGCGGAATATTCACCCCGCGTATCGAAAAACGCAGAGTCATAGGCTGATTGCGCTCGCCGTTTCCAACATCGCACAGAACACCGGCGGCGAGCGCGGCGTCGGCGTTGCCGGTGGCGTCGATATAGGTTTTGGCGCGGAGGATTTTTAATCCCTCGGCGCTTTTTGTGATTATTCCGGAAACCGAACCGTTTTCATGCGGCACGGCGACGATATCATGACCGTATAAAATGTGAACTCCATAGCTTCTGCACATACGTTCAAGGTAAACGCGGAGCAGGACGGGCGAGAACCACCCCTCGCCGCAGGCACAGCCGTCGGCGCACATCATTTTGTGAAGCTCTGGCAGAAGCGAGCTGTTGTACATTCCGGACGAGGTGGCGACCGACATACGCGGCAGCACCTGCGCGAGCGTCGCCGAGCCGCCCAGCGCATATTCGCGTTCGGCAACCGCGACGGACGCGCCCTCCCGCGCGGCAGCGAGCGCCGCCATAACTCCGGCGCACCCTCCGCCTATGACGGCGGTGTCGTAAACCCGGTCAAATTCGGCGCACTCGATATTGCAGTTAAACATAATTACATCTCCGTTCATCATATATTGCCAATCGGCGTCAAACTGCAATCAGTATATCATATTTTTTTGAAAATAACAATATTAAAATACGTTCGACGATACGAAACAGGTACGCGGCTTTCCGTCAAAAACCGCATCAGATGTACACATCGAGCGAAGCGAGCCTGCGTGCGGCTCACCCCACCCGACCCGGAGAGAAAAAGCGGCATCAGCAAACACCCCGCCCGATTCGCGAGCGAAAAACGCGTGCGCCGCACATCGCTGCGCGTCCCAGCGGGGAACGGGGAGTCTGAGGGGTGAGGGGCGCCGCTGCGTCCCCCATCCCTCAGGTTCGTTTGCGTAAAACTACGCGAACCCGTAAAATTTCTAACATATAAATCCCATCCGGCATAGCATCAAAATTCACGCCAGCGCCATAATTTTTTGAAAGTATAAAATTTTTATTTGAGGGGAAAATATAAATCACACGTTTTGCCGAAACGGAAATCGCCGTACGGCAAACGCGTCCAATAATATCAGTAGAACCGCAGGGAGTATTAAATGAAGAAAAAAAACGCCGCGGCGACAGAAACGCCCGCCCGCCGCGATAAGGATTACACAAAGCTCGTCGTCGACCGGCATTACTGCGATACGCTCGCGGACAGCGTCGTCACCGTGACGTCGGAGAACGGCGTCCGCTCGTGTATGTCGGCGCATCTGTGCGGCGAGGGAGAATGCGGAGAGAAGCCTCAGGTCTTGAATTAAATACCTTTTATGCCATATATTTTTAATGACCGCCGCATAGAATTTTAACAAATATGTGATATAATTCAAAATGCGCGTCCGGCGGCGCCGAAGCGGCGTCAATTTTACGGCGCGTATTTTTGATAGGATGAAATATATGAAACTTAAACGCGTGATTTCACTCGCGGCGTCGCTTTTGTGCGCGGCGTCGCTTACCCTCTCGTCCGGAGCGTCGGTATTGGGCGATGTTTATTACAGTCCCACGATATCGCTTTCCGACGCCCTCGATTATACACAGGTATACGCCTATGACGGCGAAAAAGATAAAAATACCCGCGCCTATATCCTCGAGTACAACCCATCCTCCGACGAAACCCTGCCGCTTGTCACCTGCGGCGGCAGCGTATACGGACGCAAGACGCTCGATACCATGATAGGCTATAAGCTGCGCGACCCGAATAAGCTCGCGGCGGCGGTCAATGCCGATTTTTTCAGTATGAAAACCGGAGTGCCGATGGGAGTCGTGGTCGAGGGCGGAATTGTGTTCAGCGGTCCGGAAAACGAAAACGCGTTTGTCATAACCGAGGACGGCGCGGCGTCGATAACCACCGCCGATATCAAAATATCGATGTCGGTCGCGGGGCGCGGCTCGCTCGATATAGATTATTTCAATAAATATCCCACAAAATACGGAACATATCTGCTCAATTCGTTTTACGGCAAAACGACCGCATCGACGCTCGATTCACGCGAAATCGTGATGAAGGCGGAGGGAGATCCATACATAACCCCGCGCGGAACGGTCACGGCGACCGTTTCCGAAATACGCGACGGAGTGAGCGACACTTCGATACCGTCCGGCTGCTTCGTGCTTTCCTACGCAAAGACCGGAACGTCTGGCGGCGACGCACTGCTCGCGGCGCTGTCGGTCGGCGATAAGATCACATTCACCTCGAACTGCACAGGTCTTCCGGAAAACGTCCGGCTCGCGGTCGGCGGCGGCGACGTTATACTGCGCGGCGGAGTCTATGACGAAAAATTAGCCGACGAGGAACATGAAACGCTGCGCAATCCACGCACCGCCGTCGGAATACGCGCGGACGGCACGGTGGTGTTCTTCGCCTGCGATGGACGGCGCACAGGCTTTTCCGACGGACTTACCCTCGCCGATCTTGCCGCCGTTATGCTTGAATACGGCTGTGTCGACGCGCTCAATTTAGACGGCGGCGGCTCGACGACGGTGGTCATCGGCTCAGACGGCATACCGAAAACCGTAAACCGTCCGACGGAGGGAGGACAGCGAAAAATATCGAACGCGATACTGTTTGTCAACAGCGACGAATACATAGCGCGCGACCGCCTTACCGTTACGCCTGATACCGCCGCGGTGCTCACCGGCGGCTCGTCGGCGGAATTTACGGCGTCATATGACGGCGCCGCCGTCGGCATTGAGTCGCTTTCCGCTCAGCTTGAGGAAAGAGCGGCGGGCAGCTTCGCGGACGGAGTATTTACCTCCGGAAATTATGTCGGCGAAACAAAGCTCACGCTGCGCACCGAAATCGGAGGACGTGTAATCAGCGGCGAAGCGGAGATAACCGTCGTCGACCGCATAACGGCTCTGACGCTCGGCGCTTCGAATATGAAATCCGGCGAAACGCAGACGCTCTCACTCTCGGCGG
>JBAXZA010000213.1:0-3863 GCA_041670545.1 Eubacteriales bacterium
GACGAATGGTTCATCGATATCATGACCGCCAAGCTGGTCGATGAGAAGCGCCGCACCGATTTCAAGGTGTTCATTCTCCCCAATCTTTATGGAGATATCATCACCGACGAAGCCGCTGAATTCCAGGGCGGAGTCGGAACGGCAGGCAGTGCCAATATCGGCAAGCGCTACGCGATGTTCGAAGCCATTCACGGCTCGGCACCCCGTATGATGCGCGAGGGACGCGGCAAATACGCGGATCCCTGCTCGATGCTCCGCGCCGTCGTGCTTCTGCTTTCGCATATCGGACGTCAGAGCGCCGCCGACAAGCTCGAACGCGCACTTGACATCTGTATGTTCGAGGAAAAGAAATACGTTATCACCGGACGCGACACCGGCGCGACCTGCGAGCAGTTCGCTTCCTATGTCATGGAAACAATAAAATCGCTTTGACAGCAGAATGGCGGCAAAATAATATGAACAGCGCCGCAAAACGTCCGCCGGACAGCGTCGTCGGACGTCTGCCGCGATATTTCCGCGCCCTGCGTGAGCTGCTCGCCCGCGACACCCTTCGCGTGAGCAGCACAGAGCTGTCCGCGCTGCTCGATTATTCGGCTTCGCAGATACGCTCCGACCTTTCCTATTTCGGAGAATTCGGTCAGCAGGGCTACGGCTATAACGTCCGGCTGCTTTATTCGGGGAGATCGGGAGCGCTCGGCGTCACCGACGATTTCTCGGCGGTGGTGATAGGGAGCGGCGACGCCGATCGTGCCGTCGCTTCAGATTCGATGTTTTCACGTCACGGAATCATTCTTCGCGGCGTGTTTTCCGACTGCCCGTCACATGACGGGAGCGATATGCCGTACAGTGCTGCAGTGCCGAAGCCGATAGCGTCGCTTGAAGCGTCGCTTTGTGAAAAAAAAGCGGATATCGCGGTTTTATGCTCGCTCTGCGGAATTGCCGAAGATGAGCTTTCGCGCATTCTTCGTTCGGGCGGCGTGCGCGCTGTATGGAACGCCGGAGGCGCTGCGCTCGACCGCGCACTCTGGAGCGATATGTATATGCGCGATTTTGCGCTCTGTGACCCGCTGATGGGACTATGCTGTCAGCTAAAATACGACGGAGGAGAAGGGCTGTGACGCTCACAATCGCATACGGCGGCGCTGTCGTCGTCATTCCGGAGTCTGCGCTCTGCGCACACGGCGCGTCGGACGCGGATTTTGCGGTGCTCGCGCGGCTCTGCGCGAATAAAGGCGAATTTACCGATATAAAAACGCTCGCCGACACCGTCGCCTCTCTGTGCGGCAAAAGCTCCGCCGAGGTGGAAGCGTCGATACATTTTTGGCGCGGCGCGGGAATAATTTCGCTTTCCGGAGCAAATATACAGGACGCGTCGCTCGCCGCCGCAAATTCGGCGAAAAACGCCGCTCTCGATACATCGGTGAAACAGTCCGACGCCGCAATACCTCCGGAGCAGACAGCTCCGGCTGCAAACAGCGCGGATTACGCGAAAAAGCATTTGCAGGGTGAGAACCGCCCGAACTATACCGGTATCGAAGCGTCGCGCATTATAGAATCGACGCCCGGACTCAAAGTCCTAATCGACGAATGTCAGAATATCCTCGGCAAAATGTTCAATGTCAGCGATATCAGCGCTCTGATCGAGCTTTCGGACAATCTGCGGCTGGACAACGAATATATAATGATGCTCGTGCTGTGGTGCAAGAGCCGCGGCAAGACCTCTGTGCGTTATATTCAGCGCACGGCGTACAGTATGTTCGACGAGGGCGTCGATACCCTGCCCAAGCTCGAGGATTATATCAAGGTTCGCGAGGCGCTCAGCGACAATGTCGCGCGTCTGCGCGAGCTGTTCGGCTTCGGCGGGCGCACTCTGACTCCGCGTGAAAACGAATATTTCAGCCGTTGGTTCGTCGAGTGGCAGTATGATTTCGATATCGTGCGCCGCGCGTATGACATCACGGTCGAAAGCACCGACAATCATAAGCTGTCGCTGCCATACCTCAATAAGGTGCTGCAAAACTGGCACGACAGCGGTTATAAAACGCTCGAGGAGGTCGACGCGGCTCTCGCGGCATATAAAACCGCGCGCGACGATACCTCGGTGCAGCAGTCAAGCTTTGATACCGATGAATTTTTCGAGCTTGCGCTAAAACGCAGCTACGAAAAAATCAACGGTCAGAATGATAATAAATAACGCCGCAGGACGGCATATAAAATCGAAAGGGGGCGTGCGGAATGTATAATCGCGATAATTTTGTGCGCATACGGCGCGAATTTGAGCAGAAAAGCATGAAAGCGAAGGACGACGCGTATCGGCGTCAGGAGGAGCTTCACCGCAAGCTTCCCGATCTGCGGTCGATCGATGCGGCGCTCGCCGATACCGGACTTCATCTGATGCGCGAGATAGCCGCCGGCAAGGACGGACTCGGCAAGCGTATCGAACGGCTTCGCGCCGAAAACGAGCAGCTTCAGCACGACCGCGCCGCCTGCCTGCGCTATTACGGCTATCCGGAGGATTACACCGACGTGCATTACGACTGTCCGCTCTGCTCGGATACCGGCTTTGTCGGCATGAAGGTGTGCCGCTGTATGCGTTCCGCGCTCGTCGAAGCGGGCTATGAAAGCTCCGGCATCGGAAATCTGCTCAAAACGCAGTCGTTCGAAACCTTCGATATCGAATACTACCGTTCGGACGCGCGCGCCTATGAGAACATCAAAAACGTGTTCTCCATCTGCCGCGCCTATGCCGGCGGGTTTACCGAAAAGAATCATTCGAGCCTGCTGCTGCTCGGCGCGACCGGTCTTGGAAAGACTCATATTTCAACTTCAATAGCGAAGGTTGTAATCGAGCGCGGCTATGACGTCGTATACGACACCGCGCAGAATATATTCGCCGATTTTGAGTACGAACGCTTCGGAAAAAGCGGTCAGAACGGCGAAAACGAGCGCACACGGCGTTATTTCGAGTGCGATCTTCTGATAATGGACGATCTCGGCACCGAAATGACCAATCAGTTCACAGTTTCGTGCCTTTATAATCTTATAAACACACGTTTGAACGCGGATCGCTCGATAATAATCAATACCAATTTACAGCGCGATGAGCTGCGCAAGCGATACAGCGACCGCATAACCTCGCGTCTGTTCGGCGAATTCTCGCCGCTTGTCTTTATCGGCCGCGATATCCGCGAGCTGAAGCTGCACGGCGGGAATCGCCCCTGATTTCTGTTAATAAAAACGCACGGCAAGCCGCGGCGGTTTATTAAAAATACATAAACATAGGTGTATATGGAGGAGATTAAAATGTCCAAAATTAAAGTAGGCATTATCGGCTGCGGTACAATCGCAAACTGCGCTCACATACCGAGTTACCTCAAGTGTGAAGACGCCGAGATCAAGTATTTCTGCGATATCATTCCTGAGAGAGCACAGGCGTGCGTCGAAAAATACGGCGTAGGCACTGCTGTCGCGGATTATCACGATGTACTCAACGATCCGGAAATTATCGCGGTTTCCGTCTGCACTCCTAACAAAATGCACACACAGATTTCCATCGACGCTCTCCACGCCGGAAAGCACGTCCTCTGCGAAAAACCCGCTGCCCGCACCTACGCCGAAGCGCTCAAGATGCAGCAGGCTCAGCATGAAACCGGCAAGACGCTGAACATCGGCGTCGTCAACCGCTTCAACACCGCCGTCAACGAGATAAAGAATCGCATCGCGGCTGGCGAGCTTGGCGAGGTTTATGACGTATACGTTTCCTTCCGCGCACAGAGAAGCATTCCCGGTCTGGGCGGCGCGTTCACGACCAAGGATATCGCAGGCGGCGGCGTTCTCATCGACTGGGGCGTTCATTACCTCGA
>JBAXZA010000214.1:0-3855 GCA_041670545.1 Eubacteriales bacterium
AATAACAAAATATGTAAAGGGACGTACCCGATGCGCCGTTTATCCATCTGCAAAATATATTTTCGATGAGCTGACCGTGAAATGTGCGGGCGATTACATTTCGAAGCATACGCTCGAATGGCTCGACGGACGCTTAACCGAATTTGCGGAGGCTCACGGCTACTCAAAGGACGATACCTTTCCACCGTCGGTGGTTTTGAAATATAAGATCAAAAAAATAGAACAAATAAAGCAAAATGTCATACAAAGCTCGACAACTTCACTCAGCGAGCTGAAAGATCATAAAAACACCCTTGTACTGGATATCAATGAGCTGAGAAATGAGGGGATTGAGCTTTTCGTTACGCCGCAAAATGGGAAAATCGTATCGGCGGCGGCGGAAAATCCCAGCTTCGGCGACGATTTTGCGGAAATAACCGTCGAAACCTCGCCGGAATACCGCGGACATGGCTTTGCGGCTTCAAATGCCGCCGCGCTGTCGCTCGCGCTTATGCAAAAAGGAAAAATCAAGGAGATCGATTACTGCTGCCGCGAAAGCAACGCCGCATCGATTGCGACGGCGCTGAAATGCGGCTTTAAACTTTATGCGCGCACCTATTATTTCTGCGCGTATAGTAATATGTAAAGTAGGTATAAAATGGCATTTGACGCCGGCATGATAGCCGCGATCACAAACGAATTAAACGAAAATATTATCGACTCGAAGGTAGAAAAGGTTCAGCAGCCCGAAAAAGATCAGATAACCCTCGTGCTGCACAGCGGGCGCGAAACTCTCCGTCTGCTGATTTCCGCTGGAGCGAACGCTCCACGCATCGCTCTGACCTCCGCCGCGCAGGAAAATCCCATCTCGGCGCCCATGTTCTGTATGCTGCTGAGAAAGCATCTCGGCGGAGCGAAGGTTACATCGGTGCGTCAGCTTGAATTTGAACGCGCGATCGAGATAGCGTTCGCCGCGTATGACGAGCTGGGCTTCCCGTGCGAAAAATATCTCATCGCGGAAATAATGGGAAAATACAGCAATATTATCTTCTGTACAAAGGATAAAAAAATCATAAGCGCGCTAAAAATAATCGACTTTTCGACGAGTCAGAAGCGTCAGATACTGCCCGGAATGACATACACCATGCCGCCGCCGCAGGATAAGCGAAATCCGCTCGATGAAACGCATGATGGTTTTTTATCGCTTTATGAAGCCGCTCCGTCATCTTCACCCGATAAATTTATCACGTTGAATTATCTCGGAATTTCATCGCTTTTGGCACGAGAAATAGCGTTCCGCGCGAACACCTTGGGCGACGGCGAAAAGCTGTGGAGCGAATTTGACGCCGTCATGACCGCTATCCGCGAAAAACATTTTACGCCGGTAATGGTCAAGGATAAGAACGATGCGATGAAGCCGGTTGAATATTGCTTTTATCCGATACGTCAATACGGGCCGGATTATGAATGTACCGAAATGCCATCGTTCGGTGCGCTTATCGACGGCTTTTTCTCCGAACGCGACCGCACCGACCGTATCAAACAGCGCGCCGGAGATATTTTTAACCTGTTAACGCACGCGGAAAACCGTCTGATCAAAAAGACGGAGCTGCAAAAGCAGGATATCAAAGAATGTGAACAAAAGGATAAATTTAAGCTTTACGGGGATCTCATCACCTCGAACCTTTATCGTATCGGGCGCGGAATGAAGGACGTTTCGCTGACCGATTATTACAGCGATCCGCCGCGCGAGGTCATGCTCGAGCTTGATACGCGTCTGACGCCGTCGCAGAACGCTCAGCGCTATTATAAAAGGTACAATAAAGCGAAAAAGACCGAAACCGAGCTTGCGCATCAGATTGAGATTTCGACAGCCGAGCTTGAATATATCGGCACTGTGTTCGATTCGCTCACCCGCGCGGAGAATGAAAATGATCTCGCGGAAATACGGCGCGAGCTGTACGAATCAGGCTACGCTTCACGCATGAAAAGTTATACGGCGGCGAAGATAAAGCCCGCAAAGCCGATCGAACTGCATACGAGCGGCGGCTATCGTCTGCTTGTCGGCAAAAATAACAGTCAGAACGATTATGTTACCACCAAGGCGGCAGGCAAAAACGATTATTGGTTTCATGTGAAAAATGTCCCCGGTTCTCATGTTATAATGTTTACCGATTCAAATCCGGACAGAGAAGGCGAAGAACCGACCGAACGCGATTTCACCGAGGCGGCGACCGTCGCGGCGTATTATTCCAAAGCCAAGACTGGCGAAAACGTCGCCGTCGATTATACGCTGATACGAAATGTCAAGAAACCGGCCGGGTCAAAGCCCGGATTTGTGATATTTACAAAAAACTGGACGGCGTATGTGACGCCAGACGAAAATCTCGTCAAAACGTTAAAATAATAGTATGCAATAATATTTTCAACATAAAATTACCGATTGACATGAGGTGTTAATATATGAAACTGCGTTTTCTCGGAACCGGTGCTGCCGATTTTGATATCACAAAACCGTCTGCGGATATAAATTTCAGACGTTTTTCGAGTCTGCTTATAAACGATGATCTGCTTGTCGATCCGGGACCGTGTATTTTTGAATTTGCCGATACATTTGCTATGCCATGGCTTTATGATAATGTGAAAACTGTATTAAACACACACCCGCATTCCGATCATTTCAGCGCGGAGTCAGCCGCGCGGCTCGGGCTTGAAAAGCTTGTACAGCCCGATATTTTTTCGGAACGCGATATCGGCGGATATCGCATCACCACACTGCCTGCCAACCACGAGACGAGCGTCGCTGCAAAGCATTTTATCATCGAGGATAAAAACGACGGCAAAACCATATTCTACGGCTGCGACGGCGCGTGGCTGCCCTACCTCACCTACCGCGAAATCATGAAGCATCACTTCGATCTCATGATATTCGACGGCACGATCGGAGAAATTGACGGCGACTACCGCATATTCGAGCATAACAATATACGAATGGTAGCCGAGATGAAAAAAACGCTTTCGTCAAACTGCGGCCGCTTTATGATATCCCACCTTGCCCGCACTCTGCACGGCACACACGCCGAAGCTGTCGAAATCTGCAAAAAATACGGCATCGAGGTCGCCCGCGACAATCTGATACTCGATATATAAAACTGTATCACTGTCCGCTTTTCACAAATGATAACGGGGGTTCAAATGGTTATACGGAAAATCACAAATAAGGACGATTACAAAGCAAGCCTTGTTTCGGCGGTCGCTTTTGAATACGGCTTCGATTACATAAAGGAACGCGACGACGCGATTGCCGCTTTAAACGCTTCTGAAGAAAACAACGCGGACGCGGAGGAGAAATCCGGAGATAAACCCGCCCAATACGCCGAAAAGCTGCCTGCCGACGACGTGCCGAACGTCACTTGGGGAGCGTTTGACGAAAACGACGTCTGCTTCTCCGCCGTCTGTGTTCCGCCGTATTCGGTGCGCTTTGACGGCACATATCAGCTGATGGGAGGCATCGGCGGAGTATCCTCTCTGCCGCATTACCGCCGTCGCGGAGGTATACGCGAATGTATGCGCTCGGCGCTGCGCGATATGTATGACAACGGCTTTTCGCTCTCCTATCTCTATCCGTTTTCGCGGGCGTATTACCGCAAATTCGGCTATGAAAACGGTATGGAAACACGCACCTACACCCTCCAGTTCTCGGCGATACGCCGCTATAACGTCGGCGGAAGCATCGAAATGCTGCTGCCCGGCGACGAAAGCTCCGCGCTGACCGAAATATATACACGCTTCTATTCCGATTACAATTACAGCGTCGTCCGCCGTGAATATGACGGCTCGCTCTCAAAACGCAATACCGTCAGTGAAAAGCGTTAT
>JBAXZA010000215.1:0-3855 GCA_041670545.1 Eubacteriales bacterium
AAACCTCGCCGAGAGCGCCACTCTCGACGATTTTCTTTATCATCTGCATATTGGCGTCGAAACGTGGCTGGAAGCCGATGGAGAGCAGCTTGCCGCTCTTTTTCTCGGCACGGCATATTGCAGCGGCTTCCTCAATGGTAACGCACATGGGCTTCTCAAGCAGAACGTTTACGCCGTGCTCAAGAGCATAGATGGTGCATTCCGCGTGTGTGCGGTTATAGGTGCAGACCGAAACGGCGTCGAGCTTTTCGGCGTCGATCATTTCCTTATGGGAGGGGTAGAAGCGGACGCCGTCCACTCCGAATTTCTTCATGAAGGCTTCAGCCTTGCCGGGGATAAGGTCGGCCGCGGCGACGACTTCGACGTCGGGCATATTCTTGTAGCTCTGGATATGCGATTCAGCAATCCAGCCGGTACCGATGATACCGACTCTGAGCTTTTTGTCGGCATTGACGGCGGGAGCGTCGTCCTTCGCCTGAGTAAACTGACTCAGTACTTCATCTGCCATTGTAATCACCTCAAAAAAATATATTCAAGCGTTGAAGCCCGCGCTCGATGTGCGCGGATATCTACATTCGCTATTATAGCATAACGTTTCAAAAATTGCAATGGAATTGCAAGTTTTTTTCGTCATTTTTGCTTATTTTTCTCATATCAATTGACCATAAACGTAATATTCAGCACAAGCGACAAATACGATCGTGTGTTTTTGTGCAACAATACGTCGTGAAGATAACCCGGCGAAAAAAACAGGAAAAGAAGACGCTTTTACAAGCGCCTCCCTTTCTTTATAATTTTTTGAAGGTTATCGAATTAAATCAGCGCTTCTTTTTGAAAAGAACGACTGCGCCCGTCGCCGCTATGGCTGCCGCCGCTAAAACGGCGACCGAAGCGTCAGAGGTCTGCGGAGCGGCTGCCGTCTGCGCGGGAGCTTCCTCTGCTGCGGGTGCTTCTTCCGCTGCGGGGGCTTCCTCGACCATAGGCTCGACATAGCCGATAAGCTCGATGGAATCCATATAAGCGCCCTTGACATCAGTCTGGCTTGCCTTTATGTATTCGACCCATTTGCTCGTATCATATCCATATCCCCAGTTTTCAGACCAGACGACATTGCCGCCCGCGTCCTCAATGCGCATATCGCCGAGCTTGATAGTGCCGCCTGCCTGATAGAAGCCGACGTTTATCATCGTAGCGGCGGTAACCTCGTCAAGAGTTATTTCCTGAGAATACTCCTGCCAGTCGCTGCTTTCACCGGCGGCGCACTGACCGACATCCTTCCATGCGCCGAGATCCAAAAACGATTCGGGGCGCAGATTGCCATCTGTAAAGTTATCGGCGGTATAGTTATAAATTGCAATATAAGCAAAGTTCGTGCCGGTTATATCTTCAAACTTGACATTAGAGTAAAAGGTATAGGCAGCGCCGCCCTCAAGTCCTGTAACCTTGCAGCTCAGCTCGGGCTGCACATCGGACGCGGTGGCTTTCAGTTCAAGATATGTGGCAGGTTCAGCTGCAAATACAGATGCGCCGAGCGCCGTGGTTATGAGAGCGGATACAGCGATAACTCCAAGCTTTTTCATATGTTTTCCTCTATTTAATTATAAGATTTCTGATATGAAAATAATCAATTGGGAATCTTTGTTTCAGAGGAGAAAGCTATACTCAGTGCTTCTTTTTAAGAAGAACGACTGCGCCCGTCGCCGCTATGGCTGCTGCCGCTAAAACGGCGACCGAAGCGTCGGAGGTCTGCGGAGCGGCTACCGTCTGCGCGGGAGCTTCTTCTGCTGCGGGTGCTTCCTCCGCTGCGGGCTCCTCAACAATTACGGGATCTGCTTCGGTGAACGATACCCATGTGAACGAACCGGACATGGTATTTGTGAATTTCACATAGATGTCATGAGTTCCGGCAGGGATGAGGCAGTCGTTTGTATATTCCTGCGCCGCGGTGGATTCCCAGCCGCCGGTAAAGCCGATCGAATACTGGGTGATGAGAGAGCCGTCCGGCTTGTCGAGCAGGATATCAAGCGTTGTTTCGCTGCCGTCGTCGTTGCCGTAGCTGAAGAATATGGTCATAGCCTTAGCGCCGTTAGCGCCGAAGTCTACGTCATGAAACACAACATAGTCGTCGATCATGGAATATCCGACGCCATAGCCGTCGACTATCGCGATAGGCTGATTGTTGCCGCCCTGATCATCGGTGGAATCGATAAGCTCGGCGTCGTTGACGCTGAGTTCGCCGAACGCTCCGGCTGCAAATGCGGCGGTAGAAGCGGAAAGAACGAGCATTGCAAGAATGGCTGCGCTGAATCTCTTTAATGCCTTCATATTTATGAACCCTCTTAATATTAATTATGAATTTCAGTTACAAACTGTATATTGATTATAGCAAATATCTATTGATTTTTCAATGGCTTTTATTTACAAATTTAATCGTTTGAATTGTGCAGTTTTAAACAAATATTAATTTATTGCAGCAACTAATATAGTTTGTATGTGCCAGCTCACCTTCCGATATCCATATAATGCCGCCGTATAAATAAAATCGTATCGGAAATCATAAGCCTTATATTGTCAAACGGTCAATTATAATAAATTGTTAACAATTAGCACTATAATTATAGTGCAGATTATGGTATCCTAAATTCAGAAACGGCTTTTGCCGCGCATGAAAACAGTACATCAAACCGGAAAAGGGAGGAAGCAAACCGTTATGCTCAAGGAACTTATCCCATACACCTTCGAAACAGCGTCGCCCGAGGAATGCGGGATACCGAGTCCTTCGGTATCGGCGTTCATCGAGCGCCTTAAAAGCGAACAGCTCGGAGTCGAGGGCTTTATGCTCTGCCGTCACGGAAAGGTGATCGCCCGCGCACTCGCCGAGCCCTACAAGGTGACCGACAAGCGCCACGTCTACTCTATTTCCAAAAGCTACACAGGCACCGCGATAGGAATCGCGCGCGACGACGGTCTGTGCGGCGTCACCGACCGCATCGTCGATATATTCCCGGAATACGTCCCCGAAAACCCATCGGAAAACCTTAAAAAAATGACGATACACCATCTGCTTTCGATGAACACCGGTCACGACGCGGACACCACCGGCGCGCTTATGTCGGGCGGCGGAAACTGGGCGAAAACCTTTATGAGCCTTGAAGTCGCGCATGAACCCGGCACGAAATTCGTATATAATTCGGGCGCGAGCTATATGCTCTCGGCGATAATCACCAAGCTCACCGGAATGACGCTGCTCGAATATCTCACCCCTCGCCTTTTCAATCCGCTCGGGATAAAGGGCGTTTGGTGGGACGCCTGCCCGCGCGGAATAAATCTCGGCGGCTGGGGGCTTCACGTTTCGGTGCGCGATATGCTGAAATTGGGCGTGTTCTATCTCAACGGCGGGACATGGGGCAAAATGCGCGTCGTTTCGCAGGATTGGGTGACGCTCGCCTCGTCCGCGCATTCGGACAATTCTATCACCGGCGGCAGCCCAGACTGGAGCTGCGGCTACTGCTATCAGCTGTGGCGCTGTCAGCATAACTGCTTCCGCGGCGACGGCGCGTTCGGTCAGCTCATCATAGTTTCGCCCGAAAAGGATATGGTGCTGTCGCTGATATCGGAGGACAACCGTTTTCAGCAGCTCTGCGACGCGTATTGGGAAACGATTTTGTCCTGCGCGCACGATAAAGCACTGCCGGAGGAGCCAGCCGCGCTTGCCGAGATGGGCAGAGCCTGCGTCGCCTTCGGTCAGATACCCAAGCTTTCGACGGCAATAACCGCCCCGCTCGCGCTGTCGTTCAAGCCGGGCAAAAACGACGCTTCGATATCGGAGGTGTCAATACATACCGACGCACGGAG
>JBAXZA010000216.1:0-3844 GCA_041670545.1 Eubacteriales bacterium
CGGCTTGCGAGCCGCCTTGGAAAAAGCCTGGCAAAAAGCTTTAATAAAAAGTTTATTATTGAGTAAGTATGAATTTGTTTGTACCGCAACATTTCTCTCGCGTATAGTGATGTGGTTTTCGCGAACTTGCGCCGCCTAATCAGGGTCCCTCCCCTGAATCGGCAGCTGGTTTTTAGGCTGATAATAATTTCGTCTAACTCACATTAAAAATAATCGTCCTCGCATATTTTAGTTCTCACAAGGTCTCTTTCAGGAGACCGCGTATTCCGTACCTCCCCCGAATTCGCGAGCGCGTTTCGGGTGTATCTTGCGATGGGAGTCCGCGAAAAGCGGGCTGAGAGGGAGCTGTCTTGCTCCGACCGACCTCACCGTTATGCGGTGTCGTGCGCTTTTTTGCGCGCGTATGAGGTCGGTCGGAGCCGCCTCATACAACAATATTATATGAGGTGTAAAAATCATGAAACGAAATCAAGCTCTGCTTCGCATGGTAATGCTCGCAATGCTGGTCGCGATAGGCGTCGTCATTTCGCCGATACTTCGCGTGGAGGGAATGTGTCCGATGGCGCATTTCATCAATATCACCTGTTCGGTGCTGCTCGGTCCGTGGTATTCGCTGCTGTGCGCCGCGATGATAGGAGTCATACGAATGGTGTTCCTCGGCATACCGCCGCTCGCGCTCACCGGAGCGGTGTTCGGAGCGGCGCTGTCCGGCATATTCTACCGGCTGTCGCGCGGGCGCATCATCTGTGCGTGTGCGGGTGAAACATTCGGCACCGGAATTATCGGCGCGATCGTTTCGTATCCGGTCATGGCGTACCTTATGGGCAGAAGCGGGCTGACGCTGTTTTATTATGTTCCATCGTTCATCGGCGGAACGCTTATAGGCGGCGCGGCGGCGTTCGTGTTCCTCACGGCACTGCTCAAGACAGGTATGCTTAAAAAAATACAGAACGCGCTCGGAGCGAAGGTAACCGTATATGAAAAACTCAGAGATAAACCCGGCGCGGCTGACGACGGCGCTTCAAAAGCTGAATGACCTCCGGCCGCTCGTCCATTGTATAACCAATCCGATCTCGATAAACGACTGCGCAAACGCCCTGCTTGCGCTCGGAGCTTCACCAATCATGGCGGAGCATCCGCGCGAGTGCAGCGAAATAACCGCGAGGTCGTCGGCGCTGCTCTGCAACCTCGGCAATATCACCGATGTCCGCATGGAAAGCATGATGCTGTCGGCGCTCGAAGCGCTGCGGCTGACGATACCGGTCACAGTCGACGCGGTAGGCTGCGCGGTGAGCGGACTGCGGCTTGACTTCGCTCGAAAGCTGATATTCGAAGCGAAGCCTGCGATCATCAAGGGCAATATGTCGGAGATCGCGGCGCTGTGCGGCGTCGGCGCTGACGCTAAGGGAATCGATGTCGGCGAGGGCGACGAACAGCGTCCGATAACGCGCGCGGCGCTGTCCTTTGCCGCCGAATATGCCGCGCTGCATCGCTGTACGGTACTGATAAGCGGCAAAACGGACGTTGTGACCGACGGCGTCAATATGTACGGAATTGAAAACGGATGTCCGCAGATGGCTCGTGTGACCGGCACAGGCTGTATGCAGGGAGCTTTGACGGCAGCGTTCTCCGCGGTGACGGACAGCGTTTGGGCGGCAGTCTGCGCGGCGTCGGCGCTCGGCATATGCGGTGAGAGGAGCGCGGGAGCGAGGGGCGTCGGGAGCTTCCGCACCTCGCTCATCGATGAGCTGTCGCTCGTCACCGCGCGTGAGATCGAAGCTATGGCACGCATCAGCTATATAAAATAAGGAAGAAAAATGAAAACACAATTTGACGCTTCACTTTACCTCGTAACCGACCGCACAGGTCTTTCGGATGATGATTTTTTCGAAAAGGTGAATAACGCGCTGAGGGGCGGTGTAACGCTTGTTCAGCTGCGTGAAAAAAATTGCGGCGGCGGAGAATTTCTCGCGCTTGCGCTCCGCCTGCGCGAAATTACGTCCGCATACGGCGTTCCGCTTATAATCGACGACCGCGCGGATATAGCCATCGCCTGCGCCGCCGACGGAGTGCATATCGGGGCGTCCGATATCCCAGTCGCCGCCGCGCGTTCGGTAATGGGCAAAGATAAAATAGTCGGCGCGACGGCAAAAACGGTCGAAGCGGCGATAAAGGCGGCTGCGGACGGCGCGGATTATCTCGGCGTCGGCGCGATATTTAAAACGACGACAAAGGTAAAAACCGTTCTTACATCGGTAGAAACTCTGCGCGATATCATCTCGGCAGTCACGATACCGGTCGTAGCCATAGGCGGACTGAACGATTCGAACTGCGATATTCTGCGTGGAAGCGGAATAGCCGGCGCAGCGGTCGTGTCGGCGATAATGAAAGCTGTGGACAGCGAAAGCGCGGCGCGGTCGCTTCGGACGCATATCGAACGTATAAAATCGGAGAAATGCTTATGATAAAGCTCGGATCGATAACTGACGGACGGCTTCCGGCGGTACTGAGCATCGCTGGCTGCGACCCGAGCGGCGGAGCTGGCATAGAAGCGGATCTGAAAACGATAACAGCATATGGAATGTACGGAATGGCGGCGGTTACGGCGCTGACCGTGCAGAATACGCTTGGCGTAAGCGAGGTTTCGCCAGTTCCGAGCGAGCTTGTCGGACGTCAAATAGAAGCTGTGATAAGCGATATTACCCCCGACGCCGTAAAAATCGGAATGCTGGGAGGTGCGCAGACGTCCCGTGCCGTCGCGGATATACTGCGAAAAATAAAAATACCGACGGTATGCGATCCGGTTCTTACCTCGACGAGCGGAGCAGCGCTCACCGATAAAAACATCGCGCTTTTTGAGCTTATGTCGCTTTGCACGCTCGTCACTCCGAACATTCCGGAAGCCGAAATATTATGCGGAGCGGAGATACGCGACATCGGAGATATGCGAAAATGCGCTGAGCATCTTTCATATATGCTCGGCGGCGCGTCGGTGCTGATAAAAGGAGGACACGCGGACGGCGGCGCGGACGATGTGCTGATATCCGGCGTGGAATGTACGATATATTCGTCGCAGCGAAGCTCAAATCCGAATACGCATGGAACAGGCTGCACGCTCTCGTCTGCGATAGCCTGCGGACTCGCGCGCGGCGACAGCGTTGCGGACGCCGTCAGGTGCGCTAAGGTGTATGTAACCGGCGCGATAGCCTCCGGCTTAAAACTTGGCGTCGGCAGAGGACCGCTCGATCATATGTGGCAGTTTCGGTAATAAATACAGCTCATAAACTGAATATGTTCAATAAAACATAACAATAAAGCGTCCCGCCGTGATCTCGCGTCAAAGGCAGGGCGCTTTATTGCGGCATATTGATTTATAAGGAAGTAAGCAATTACGTAATGATGAAAAGCATAATCACGTAATTACGTAATATTACAAAACGATGTTTATAGCGTTACCCGAGATGAATGCCGCGAGATTTTTTTCGATCGTTTCCATCAGACGTTCGCGCGCCGCCCTTGTCGTCCAGCCGATGTGCGGGGTGATGATGGTGTTAGGCGCACAGAGCAGCGGATTTGTACGAAGCGCCGGCTCTGCGGCGAGTACATCGAGTCCTGCGCCCGACAGCTTGCCGGATATGAGCGCGTCGGCGGTGTCCTTTTCGTTCAATATCGCACCGCGTGCGGTATTGATAAGATATGCGCCGTCCTTCATTTTATTAATGAAATTCCGGTCGATCATACCATGTGTTTCGGTATTGAGCGGGCAGTGAACCGATAAAACGTCGCTGACTGACAGCATCTCATCAAGAGGAAGATAATTTATATCCCCCTCCGAGCCGGAAAC
>JBAXZA010000217.1:0-3825 GCA_041670545.1 Eubacteriales bacterium
GGCTCGGGCGGCGCGGATCTATGGGAACGCAAATATCTGCTGCTCGGAATGCAGGAATATTATGCCGTCACCGGCGACAAAAGGGTGCTCGGCGCAATGACAAAGCTCGCCGATTATACGCTTTCGCAGATAGGCGACCCGCCCAAAACGCCGATAACAAGCACCGGATGGGCGTTTTTCGGCATTGAGAGCAGCTCTATACTCGAGCCGATGATGAAGCTCTATGCGCTGACAGGTGAGCGGCGTTTTCTGGATTTCGGCGAATATATATTCAAAAGCGGCGCGTGCCAAAAGGAGAACATCTTCGCTGCGGTGGCGTCAGGCAAAAATCCCCGCGATATCGGCTCTGACGGCGTTCCGGAGCACAGCATCGCCAAGGCTTACGAAATGATGTCGTGCTTTGAGGGCGTGCTCGAGCTTTACAGGGCGACCGGCGAGAAAAAATATCTTGATGTTTCGGTAAAATTCTGGGAGCTGCTCATGCGTGACGAGATAACGCTGCTCGGCTCTGGCGGCGCTGACAAGCCCTACAATCTCGGGCCGGGAACGGGCGAGCAGTGGAACTTCACGCGTCACGAGCAGACCAATCCCGATATTACACTTATGATGGAGACCTGCGTCACCGTCACCTGGCTCAAGCTCTGCCACAAGCTGCTGCGTGTTACCGGCGACAGCCGGTACGCCGACTGCGTCGAGCGTTCCGCCTTCAACCTCATTCCCGGCGCGATACGTCCGGACGGCGGATTTTTTGAATATTTCCCGCGTTTTAACGGCGTCCGCAATCCCAAGGTGAATTTTTCATACAAGGTCGGAGATATCGATCTCAGCTGCTGCACCGCAAACGGTCCGATGGGACTCGCGTATGTGCCGTTTACGGCGTATATGGCGGCGTCGGACGGAGTATGTATCAATTTTTATACAAATTCACAGCTCGAGCTTGAAAACGGCGTTTCGCTCACCGCGATATCGTCCTTTCCGGCTCAGGGACGCACCCTCTATCTCGTTTCCTGCGAGCGCGAAACGCGTATGAAAGTTTATTTCCGTGTTCCAGATTATGCGCGCGATACCTTCGTTACCGTAAACAGCGTTAAAACTGATTATTTGTCCGACTCGAGCTTCCCCGGCTACGGCATAATCGAACGCGTTTGGGAAAACGGCGACTTTTTCACAGTGAACTTCGATATTGTCGATTATGCTTATATTTCACCGAACGGCTCAAACCGCGCTGGCGACGCAAAAATCGCGTTCGTTCACGGCGCTCTCGTTTTGGCGCGCGACGCCCGCTATGAGGACGATATTGACGCTCCGGTCGAAATCCCCTCCGATTGGCTCGTTCCGGACAGCCGCCATGAGATAACACTGACGCTCACTCCGCCAAAATCCCGCTGCGAGGGCTGTAAAAAGGCGGAGGAATGCCGCGCTGTCAACGGAGGAATGGGCGACGCCGCCATCTGTATCGGCGACTCGGACGGCGACGCAAACTGTCAGAGCGATCCGGAGGAGCGCGAAAAAATCAAAAACGAACAGTTTATGTTCGAGTGGAACTCGATACCCCTCATCGATTACGCCTCCGCCGGCTCCACATGGGACGAACGCTCGCGTTTCGCCGTCTGGAGCAGAACGTGACGGGAACGGGAACAGGTACGGGGTACGCGGCTTTTTTGGAAAAAAGCCTGGCAAAAAACTTTTTAGCGGAATAGTACAAATTATATTTTAATGTGCTGATTATACCGTGGGGCGGATATTGATCGTCCGATTTAACGGTTGTGGCATTGACGGAGCGTCCTGATGTGGATTTTCTGTGATATAGATATGTTTGTATCGATACTGCAATATCGATTAAGTTATTAATAAAATGAGCATTTTATGTTAAAAGTTAAAAAGTCACACAAAGTATATTGAAAATTTTGGAGCTTCGTGCTATAATAGGCTCATATTTTGAAAAAATAAAGGAGATTTGGCTATGGCTATAAAGGCACTTACAGATAACAAATTTGTCCTTTCCTGGATAGATGAAATGGCAGCGATGACCACCCCTGACACGATCGTTTGGATCGACGGCAGCGAAGAACAGACCGAAGCGCTCCGCGCAGAGGCTTGCTCAACAGGCGAGATGATAAAGCTCAATCAGGAGCTGCTCCCCAACTGCTACCTCCACCGCACCGCTGTCAACGACGTCGCGCGCGTCGAGGGCAGAACCTTCATCTGCACCCCCACCAAGGAGGACGCGGGCAATATAAACAACTGGATGGATCCCGCCGAAATGCACGAGAAGCTCAACAAGCTTTATAAAGGCTCGATGAAGGGCCGTACCATGTACGTTATCCCCTATTCGATGGGCGTCGTCGGCTCTGATTTCGCTAAAATCGGCATCGAGCTGACCGACTCCATCTATGTCGTGCTCAATATGCTCATCATGACCCGCGCCGGCAAGAAGGTCATTGACGCTCTCGGCGAAAGCGCTGATTTCATCAAGGGTCTGCACGCCCGCAAGGATATTGACGAGGAGAACCGCTACATCGTTCATTTCCCGCAGGAAAACACCATCATGAGCGTAAATTCCGGCTACGGCGGAAACGTTCTGCTCGGCAAGAAGTGCTTCGCGCTCCGCATTGCTTCCTACCTCGGCCGCAAGGAAGGCTGGATGGCTGAGCATATGCTCATCCTCGGCATCGAATATCCTAACGGTCAGATCAAGTATATCTCCGCCGCGTTCCCCTCCGCCTGCGGCAAGACCAACCTCGCAATGCTCATTCCGCCGGAGATTTACAAGAAGCAGGGCTACAAGGTATGGTGCGTCGGCGACGATATCGCATGGCTGCGCGTCGGTCCCGACGGCGGTCTGTGGGCTGTCAACCCCGAAGCCGGCTTCTTCGGCGTCGCTCCCGGCACAAACGATAAGTCCAACCCCAACGCGCTCGCTACGACCATGCGCGATACAATATTCACAAACGTTGTTCACGATCTCGACAACAACAGCGTCTGGTGGGAGGGTCTTAACGACAATCCCCCCAAGAACGCTATCGACTGGCGCGGCAACAAGTGGGATTACACCAAGTACAACAAGGCCGACAAGTCGACCTGCGGCGCTCATCCCAACTCCCGCTTCACAGCTAACGCGAAGAACTGCCCCTGCGTTTCGAGCGAATTCGACTCCACCACCGGTGTGCCGATATCCGCAATCGTATTCGGCGGCCGCCGCGCAAAGACCGCTCCGCTTGTATACCAGTCCACAAGCTGGCAGAACGGCACCTTCGTCGGCTCTATCATGGCTTCCGAAACCACCGCTGCCGCTTCGGGCGCTGTCGGCGTAGTCCGCCGCGATCCTATGGCTATGCGTCCTTTCGCAGGCTACAATATGGGCGACTACTTCAAGCATTGGCTCGATATGGGCAAGCTCATCAAGAAGCAGCCTAAGATATTCAACGTCAACTGGTTCCGCACCGACGACGAGGGTCATTTCGTATGGCCGGGCTTCGGCGACAATATGCGCGTCCTGCTTTGGATACTCGACCGCTGCGAGGACAAGGTCGGCGCTGTCGAAACCGCTATCGGCTATGTTCCGAACGCGGAGGATATCAATATCGATGATCTTGATATCAACCTTGATACTATGCGCGGTCTGCTTTCCGTCGATCACGACGCATGGAAGTCTGACGTTGAGAACATCAAGGAATTCTACGCTATGATAGGCGATCATATGCCCGCTGAAATGTACGACGAGCTTGCCGCTCTTGACAAGCGCCTCGGCTGAAATAAATAAATATCCCCCGGCGAAGCCGGGGGTTTTTCATCTAACGGGCATAGCCCTAATATACTAGCTAC
>JBAXZA010000218.1:0-3810 GCA_041670545.1 Eubacteriales bacterium
AGCTGCTTGAATATCTGCGGAGACTGCGGCAGCGCGTAGAAGCGTCCCTTATGCACTCGGCTCGGCACGAGATATTCCCTCGCACCCTCCGGAGTGGATTTCGCAAGCATAGGCGTTTCAATCTCAATAAAGCCGTCGCTGTCAAGATATTCGCGAATTATACGCGAAACCTTCGCGCGGAATCGCAGGTTCGACTGCATCTCGGCGCGGCGAAGATCGATATAGCGGTATTTGAGCCGCACATCCTCGCGCACCCCGCTGTCATCCGCCGAAAATGGAAGCGGCGACGCCTGCGATATTACCTGTAATGTACGCGCAGCAAGCTCTATCGTTCCGGTGTCAAGCTTGGTGTTATAGGTTTCTGCGTCGCGTATGCGTATCAGTCCGCGCACGGCGACAACCGACTGAAGCCTCAGCTCCTCCGCCGCCGCAAATTCCTCGCGCGTCACTTCCGAGGAATTTATTACCACCTGAAGTGTTCCCTCACGGTCGCGCATATCAAGAAATATGACGCCGCCCATGTCGCGTTTGGTCTGAACCCAGCCGCACACGGTTTGAATACTTCCGACATCCCCTTCTCTGATACTGCCGAGATAATGCGTTCTTTTCAGCTTTTCCATAATAATTCTCCCGTGATCACCGAGCAGTCCGACGCTGACCGACGCTCGATGTCATTTTAAATCGGCAGCACAATGTAAATCGCGCCGCTTTGAGTACAAAAAACAAAAAGCTCCCCGCACCCGTGAAAACAAATGTTTTCACGGGGCGAGAAGCTGAAAAATCATGCTCTCGCGGTACCACCCGCATTTTCGGAATATAATTCCGCTCAGACAGACACGCAGCGTCATGAAAAACGCTGTAAAGATTCGGCGTTTTTCTGCATCAATGTCCCGCGGCTGTAACGTGCCGCACGCGTCCGCGTCTACTCCGCGCGTAATGCGCGTTTTGGGCGGAGACTCCGGGCTGTTCTTCGATACGCGCGTCCGTGCCGGATTTTCACCATCGCCGGCTCTCTGTATTCATTCCCGCGCTCTACTCGTCCCATCAGTGTCTTTATAGCATGGTAATATTATATAACCGCAGTGTAATTTTGTCAATAGCCTAAAATATAAGTATTTTTTATAACAGTTATCAGTTTCCGCCGTTTATTGCCGATACTTTAATTTTATAATTCAACGCGTATTTTTCGGCTGCCGAACCTTCATGCGTTACAACCGTCGCGTTATCACTTCCGACGAAAACGCCCTCTCCGAGCGTCACAACGGTATCAGGAATGGTTATCGAGGTCAGATTATCACAGTCGGAGAAAGCGTAATCGTCAATCTCGGTTATGAAATCGGGAACTGTGACCTCGGTGAGCGAATTACAGCCGTAGAACATATGGTTCGGTATAACGGTCATACATTCGGGAAGCTCGAATGCGGTCAGGCTCTCGCAGTTTGCGAACATATAATCGTTGGTTTTCGCGATCAGCTTTGGCATTGTCAGCGTCGTTATCTTTGTTCCGGCGAAGCAGTATTTTCCGAGTACGGTGAGGGTATCCGGAAAGGTCAGCGAAGCAAGCGCACTGTTATGAAACGCGTAATTGCCGATCGATACGAGTCCGTTCGGGAAATTGACCGTTTCAAGCGAGGTGCAGCCGCGGAACGCGTAATTTGCAATATTTGTTATAGTCGCGGGCAAAACGACTTCTTTTATTGCCGTATTAAATTCAAACGCGTTCTTTCCGATGCTCATGACCGGCATTCCATCTATCGATGCGGGGATATTGACCGTTTCGCCGTCGCCGGTGTAGCCGCTGACTTCGGCGTAGGACGAATAGATCGTGTATGTGAACAAACTGTCCGCAGATGTGGATTTTTTATCCTCCTCGGGCAGCGCGAGGGTGTTGGCAGTGGTTGTTTCGGCGGCGTTTTTATCCGACACTGTGCCGCAGGCTGTGAACGCTGACGCGGTTATGAGAAGCGCGGCGGCGAATATTATGGTTTTTTCAAGAATTTTCATCAACATACCCTTTTCGTTTATTCAATTTCCGCGAACAGATAGCGGTCAAGCTCGTAATGTCCATCGAAAATCGGGAATCCGAGTCCGCTCAGCTTCTGAACTCCCTGATGTCCGCAGAGCAGCAGCGCGCAGTCGCTTTTTATAGCTTCGGCACATTGGGCGTCATGCTCGGTATCTCCTATAAAAAGCGGTCTGGCGTCCGGATTTTTCCCGCGCCAGCCGACGGCGATATCAAGCTTGCTGCCGGCATAAATATCGGATAAACCGAGGAATTCACTGAAATATTTTGAAATTCCAAGCTCTCCGCACTGTCTGCGCAGCATTCCGTATTCGGAGGCGGACAATATCAGCTGCACGATTCCGGCAGCCTTAATATGCGAAAGCAGCTCCATCGTTCCCGCCACCGCCGACGACAGATATGAATTGCGCTCGTACAGCTCCACCCATTCGACGGCGAGAGCTTCAAAGCTTTCGCGGTCAAAATCAAAACCGCAGCGCCGGTAATATTCGGTTATCGGAAATCCGAAACGCTCCCTGTATTCCTCTTTAGAGCCGATACACTTCATTTTGCGCCGCGACAGCATTTCGTTTACGCTCGCGATGCCGCAGTCAACATCATCAAGCAGCGTGCCGTTGAAATCCCATATAACATGGGTATAACGGTCGATATTCCTCATCTGCGGCGGCGCATTCTGCGCTGATCGCGCGTCAGATACAGATATATTCCAGCTGTTGCGCCGCCCATTATGCAGCAGACTCCGACAGCCGACGCCACGACTGCTTCGTCAGACGGCTTAAATTTTTCTTTTACCGAAGCTTCGCCTACGGCGGAGGGAGAGAGCGCCATCACCGCCGTCGTCGCGGCAGGCTGCATTTCAGTTTCGAGCGCGACCGTATTTTCCGTATCGGTTTCTGTCGCCGCTTCTGCTTCGGTAAGCCCCAGCATGAAGCGGTATACATATTCGTTTGCGTATACATCGTCCCAGATCGCGTGACCGTAGCCGTTCATAATCACAAGATCGTTCGATACGCCGATGCTGTCCATCGCGGCGCACATATCGAGCGTGCCGGACACCGGTACGGTATCATCGTTATCACCGTGATACGCCGTTACATGGCAGTTCCCTATCTCCGCCGCCTTCGCGGGATCGCCCGCACCGCATACCGGTACTGCCGAATAGAAAAATCCGCTGTGCCGCTCGATAATATCCCACGCGCCGTAGCCGCCCATCGACATACCGGTCACGCTGACGCGCTCGGAGTCCGCGTTGTAGTCGGCGACCACCTGCTCGGTGAGCGCAAAGGTGAGAGACATCGCCTGCGACTCGGGTATATCGCCGATGCTGTACGAACCGTCCGACCACGGGGTATTCACCCACTGCTCATTTTCGGGACACTGCGGCGCTATCACTATCGCCGGATAGGTCTGATAAAAGTTTGAATCGCAGAACATCCACGGAACAAGTCCGCCGGACAGCTGTGCGACATTATCGTCTCCGCGCTGACCGGAGCCGTGAAGAAACAATATCACCGGATAACGCGTTTCGGCGTAATCCTCCGGTACATAAATCCGATAATTCAGTTCGTTTTCACCGTCTGAATAGGTTTTTTCGGCGAAAACATCGATAAGATCCGTATATTCATAAGCGTTCGAAGTTGTTCCGAGCGCAGAAAATGTTGAAATCAACGATAAAATGCAGGCGATGAATCTAACTTTTTTCATTTCTGTCCCCCGCTTATATTTTATTTTATATCAAAAACCAGAATCCGATACCGGATTCGGCTGAAAAATTCATATATTCATCC
>JBAXZA010000219.1:0-3804 GCA_041670545.1 Eubacteriales bacterium
CGAAGCGCCGTCCTTCTGCGCCTGCTTGACAGATGAATTCATGAAAACGGTGCAGCGTGAGCCGAGATCGACGGGATGCCCGGCGAAAAGTCCGAGCTTCGCGAAATCGATTATCGACATACGCAGCGCTCCGGCAAAGGTCTGCAAAAACGAACCGCAGCCGGAGGAGCAGGCTTCATTGAGGAAGATATTATCGATCGCGCCGCCGCGTATTTTAAAGCATTTAATATCCTGACCGCCGATATCGATGATGAAATCGACGTTCGGACGGAATTTTTTCGCTGCGGTGAAATTAGCCATCGTTTCGACAATGCCGTAGTCGAGGGTGAACGCGTTTTTGATTATATCCTCGCCGTAGCCGGTGACGGCGGAAGCGCGCAGCTTGATATCCGGATAATCTGTATAGAATTTTGTCAGCACCTCGCGGACGATCGGCACTGGATTGCCGCTGTTCGGGCGGTAATCGGAGAACAGCACCTCGCCGTCGGGATCGGTTACTATACATTTGACGGTCGTCGAGCCGGCGTCGACGCCGAGATAAGCGTCGCCGCGGTAGTCAGACGGATCGCGGCTTTCGATACGGTCGCGCGCGTGGCGTTCGGCAAATTCGTCGTATTCGGACTGATTTGCAAAGAGCGGAGGCAGCGACGAATATGTACCTGCGCGTCCGCTGTAATTTTTGACGGCGGCGATAGCCTGATCAAGCGTATAGCTTTTATCGGACGCGAGAAGCGATGCGCCTATCGCGACGAAATAAAGTGAATTTTCGGGGCAGATGCCGGAAAGCGACAGGGTATCGTCGAACGCGGCGCGGAGCTGGCTCATAAAGGTGAGCGGACCGCCGAGATAAACGACGTTTCCTGCGATTTTTCGCCCCTGCGCGAGTCCTCCGACCGTCTGATTGACGACCGCGTAGAATATTGATGCCGAAACGTCGGACAGCTTTGCGCCCTGATTGACGAGCGGCTGTATATCCGATTTCGCGAAAACCCCGCAGCGTGAAGCGACGGTGTATATTTTCTCATGTTCGCGCGCCAGAATATCCATATCGTCGGGCGTGATGCCGAGCAGCGTTGCCATCTGATCGATAAAAGCTCCTGTGCCGCCCGCGCATGAGCCGTTCATGCGAACCTCAAGCCCCTGACTGCCAGATAAAAACAATATTTTCGCGTCCTCGCCGCCAAGCTCGATAACGGCGTCGGTTCCGGGGAGCAGAGTATTTACCGCGCGGCGGGTGGCATAAACCTCCTGCACGAACGGAATACCGACCGCTTCGGCAAATCCCATTCCGGCTGAACCGGAAATCGAAATCGGAACGCTCACTCCGTCGCCGATAAGCCCTGAAGCTTTGATTTTTTCGAGCAGTCCGGCAGTTTTTTCGGTGATCTGCGAAAAATGCCGTTCATAGGATTTGTATAATATCCGGTTGTTCTGCGATTCATCGACGACGACGCATTTCAATGTGGTCGAGCCGACGTCAAGACCAATTCTCATTACATATAACCCGTTTCTGTGTATTTGAAGCGCCGCGTACATTGCCCAATGACGCTTATCGATATATATAAGCGTCGTTTTTGACACTATTACGGCAATTTAATCATGTATAAATTTTAACATATAAACATTAATTGAATATGAATTTGCTGGTTGTAAGTTCGACAAAAAGCACTGAAAAGGCAAGGAAACTGCCGGAAAAGCAGAGCAATTCCGGCAGTTTTATATACATTTTGTCAAAGGCAATATCGAATAATGCGAACCGCCGATTCAGCTGAGCAGCGAAGTTAGTTTTTCATAAACTGTATCAGCAAGACGCGTGCGTCCTTCATCGCCGAAGTGAACGGTATCGGGCTGCGGATATTCGGCGTGACCGGCGACAGCGGCGAAAAGATCGTCTACCTCGAGTCCCATTTCAAATGCAATACGTTTAACGATTCCGTTGCGGCGCAGGATAAAGCCGTTGCGTTCGGTATCGACGCGCCCCTCAGTGCCTTTGAGCGTATAGGGCGTCGAGGTGACAAGCACCAGACGCGCGTTCGGACGCAGCAGAGCGATCGCGGCGATATAGCGGCGCATTCCGGCTTCATAGCTTTCGGGCGTGATATAATCGGCGTGTATACCGTTATTGATGTGAATTACTTTGTAATCATATCCGTTCGCGGGGGAGAGCATATATTCGATCTCTCGGAAAAGCGATTCGTCCTCGACGCCGCGCGAGCCGTAAACGGCGTCGACGCAGACATTTTTTCCGGCGGCGTTAAAGCGATCCTGAACGAGCGAACGATAGCTGCCGGTTATGGAATCTCCGATGAGAAGTACGCGGTCGGCGTTATTATCCGGCGCGTTCTCCCACCAGAAGTTGACCCACTCCATTGTTTCTCTCATCATAACTGTTCTCCTGTATATTTATAAAATGCAAATACATTTCAGGTGAATATTTTATAAAATAAATGGATTTAAGAGCGCGAGCAAATGTTTAAAGTTCTCGCGATTTTTAAATACCGATTAATGCTTGAAGTGACGGATTCCGGTGAATACCATAGGAATTCCGTATTTGTTGGCTGCCTTGATGCAGTCCTCGTCGCGGATAGAACCGCCGGGCTGAATGATCGCGGTGACACCGGCTTTCGCGGCGGCTTCGACGTTGTCGTCAAACGGGAAGAAAGCGTCCGAAGCGAGAACCGAACCGGCGGCTTTATCTCCTGCGTATTTGACTGCAAGCTCAAGCGCGGTTACGCGGTTTGTCTGACCGGGGCCTACGCCGGTGGTCGCACAATCCTTGATGAGGACGATGGCGTTCGATTTTGTGTGCTTAACGACACGGATTCCGAACAGCAGATCCTTCATCTGTTCCGGGGTGGGAGCCTTTTCAGTGACGACCTTGAAGTCCTCCTCGTGATAAAGCTCGGTGTTAAGCTCCTGGACGAGCAGACCGCCGGCGACCTTTTTCATATCGAGCATATCGGCGCGGTTGGGCAGCGAAATGTCGGGCAGGCGAAGTATGCGGATATTTTTCTTGCGTTCGAGGATTTCAAGCGCTTCGTCCGAATAATCGGGAGCGATAACGATCTCGAGGAATATTTTTGCAAGCTCTGCCGCGGTTTCGGCGTCGACTTTGCGGTTGAGCGCGACAATGCCGCCGTATATCGATACGGGATCGGCGTTGTATGCCTTTACATACGCGTCGTGAAGGGTGTCGGCGGTGGCGACGCCGCAGGGATTTGCGTGCTTGACGGCGACCGCGCAGGGAAGCTCTGTTCCGAATTCCTTGAGGGTGTCGAGTGCGCCGTTGGCGTCGTTTATATTATTGTAGGAAAGCTCCTTGCCGTGCAGCTGAACGGCGGAGGTGAGCGTTCCGGTGAAATTATTGCCTATTTCGCGGTAGAACGCCGCTTTCTGATGAGGATTTTCGCCGTAACGCATATCCTGAACCTTGTCATAGGTCATGGTGAAGCTGTCTGGGAACATGGACGATCCGGTTTCGCGGCGCAGATAGGACGCTATCATCGTATCATATGCGGATGTGAGGTTGAAAACCTTATAAGCGAGCGTGAGCTTGGTTTCGCGGCTGACCTCACCGTTCGCGCGGAGCTGATCGATAACGGTGGTATAGTCGGTCGGGTCGACGATAACGGCGACATCCTGCCAGTTTTTAGCGGCGGCGCGTATCATGGTCGGGCCGCCGATATCGATATTCTCGATAACCTCCTCGCGGCTCACGCCCTCCTTGAGAACGGTCTGCTTGAACGGATAAAGATTTATCGCGACGACGTCGATAGGAGTGACGCCGAGCTTTTTAAGCTGTTC
>JBAXZA010000220.1:0-3788 GCA_041670545.1 Eubacteriales bacterium
AAGCTCCTTTACGGGGCATATGCGCCGCGCGTTATTGCGTCATACGGCGATGTTATCGGTGCGGCGGCAGGTTTTCACCTGCCGGACGGTGATTATTCTCCGCTGACACGCGTTTCCGACGCAGGAGAGCGGCTCGCGGCATTTTTCATATGCGCGGACTGCACGGCGGACGCCGCGGACGATATTATGCATTCTCTCCGTTTTGACAACGCCGCGAGAACGCTGACAGCCGCGCTTATCGGCGAATTCAACGCTGATATCGCTGACGCCGGCTCGCTTTGCACGCTTATTCTGCGCCGTGGTTATGATTTTACAAGTCTTCTGCTCGGTCTGCGCGCCGCATTCGGACGCGATATCTCATTTGAGGAGCGTTATCTGCGGGATATGCGCGGAGACGGCATACCGTGCGGGCTATCCGGACTTGCCGTTGGCGGGAGCGAGCTTATCGACCTCGGTCTTAGAGGACGTGAGATAGGCGCGGCGCTGAATTGTGCGCTCGAGGCCGTCGTCCGGCGTGAAATATCCAACGAAAGAGCCGCTGTCATAAGCTACATCAAAGGAACGCGGTAAGCAGGCACATCGCCGCAAACAGATCCGCGCAGGCTCTCGGCTCGGCACAGAGCATAGCCCCGCGGCGAAACATATAGACGCCGAAACTCGCTGAAGCTGTTGTAATATCGGAAAATTGATGTTATAATATGAATAATAATTTATTAGCTGAACGCTTTACCGAACCGGAGGGCGCGGCACTGATTTTAAAATAAAGCGGGGGCTGTTAATAATGATCATAAAACGTCTGGCGGCGGCATTGGCGTCGCTTATGCTCGCAATGTCGACATTTACCGCGCCGATAACGGCGCGTTCGCCGCAGACATCGGAGGAGCAGACAAAGACTATACGCGTCGGCTGCGTCGATATCGATAATTTTTTGCAGGTCAGCGGCGAAACCGCCATAGGCTACGGCGCGGATTATCTTCAGGAGATCTCGGTATACACCGATTGGAACTACGAATATGTAACCGGCACATGGAGCCAATGTCTTAAGTGGCTGAAGGACGGAGATATCGATCTTCTTATGCCTGCGGAATACAGCGATCAGCGCGCGCAGGATTACATTTTCAGCAGTCAGGAATGCTGCATCGATTATGTCATGCTGCTTGCCGCGCAGAATAATAACCATATTTATTATGAAGATTTCGGCAACTATAACCTCATTACGGTCGGTATGATTAAGGATAACTATCTCAACGAATGCTTCGCAGAATATGCCGAGGAAAACGGCTTTACATACCAAAGCGTTTATTACAAAACCGGTGAAGAACAGATGGCAGCGCTCAAAGCGCATGAGATAGATGCTATAATCACGGGCAATCTCAATATCCCCGATAACTGCAAGATACTTGCAAAATTCGATTATATGTCAGCATATTTTATGATGAACAGCGAAAGTAAGGCTCTTATGGACGAGCTTAACGACGCTCTTTACCGCATTAACCTTGAAAATCCATATTTTACCGCTCAGATATATAATAAATATTACGCCGCCTACGGAGAACAGGCGAAGGTGTTTACCCGCGAGGAAGCGCATTATATCGATGGACTGGATAGCCTGCGTATCGTCTGCGACAGCCAAAACGCGCCGTTTGAATGGTATGATGAAAAATCCGATAACTATCTCGGCATCGATGTGGACATTCTGAAAGAAATCTCCGAAAACAGCGGTATAAGATTCGTCTTTGTCCAAACAGACACACTCGAACAATCGTGGGAGCTGATACGCGACGGCGGCGCGGATATAATATGCGGAGTTTATATCGATAAATCGCTTTCAAAGGAATATTCAGTGAACTCGACGGCGTCTTATATAAGCGAGTCGAGCGACGCCGTCTGCCGAAGCGGCGAGAAGCTCGTCCTCTCCGACGTTCATACTGTGGCTGTTAGTTCCTCCATGATCGGAACCGGAGAGTATATCAAAACGCATTATCCGGCGTGGGAAACTATCGAATACAAAGACCGCGACGCTTGTCTTGACGCTGTGGAACGCGGAGATGCCGACCTCACCTTCGTAAGCACTCTGGCGATTCAGTCGCTCTCCGTTCTCGGCGAACGGCAGTCGCTGTCGGTCATGCCCGGGCTTACAATTTCGGTTCCGCTTACGCTCGGCGTTTCGTCCGCGGCATCTCCGCTGCTGATCCCAATACTGAATAAGGCGATCCGCGGGGTGTCTCCCTCCGATATCAATCAATTCGTAACGAATAACACCTCGTCGTTCATGCAGCGCTTCAGCGTTTCGGCGTTCATTGGCGAATATCCCGCTCAATTCGCCGTTATTGTGATCACACCTGTGACAGCGCTGTTCCTGTGCGCGTTTTTTATCTACCGCACGAAATCGCAGACACGCTATGCGCAGTCGCTCAAGGAAAAAAATGAGGAGCTGCGCCGTGCCAACCGCGCCAACAGCGCGTTTTTCTCTCAGCTCAGCCATGATCTGCGTACTCCGATGAACGCCGTTCTCGGCTATTCCGAGCTGGGACTTGAAAGCGCAAATCCTGACGACACCAACGGCTATCTGCGCAAAATATACGATTCCGGGCAATATCTGCTCAGACTTATAAACGATTCGCTCGAAATAAGCCGAATGGACACCGGCAAGCTCATCCTTCGCCGCGAACCCTGCACGGTCGGCGAGCTTTCCGCCGCTTTGAAAAACATTCTTCAGATTAAAGCTGACGAGAAGCATATCGAGCTTACGATCGACGGCAAAGCGTTAGACGGCAAAGCGATATTCATTGATAAAATGCGGGTGCAGCAGATACTTGTGAATCTGCTCAACAACGCGATAAAATTCACTCCGGACAGCGGACACGTCAGCCTTTGCATCTCCCGTGCGCCGGAGTCCGGCATATCGGACGCCATATGTTTTCTGGTAACGGACGACGGCGGAGGTATGTCGCGCGAATTTATTGAAAACAGACTATATCATCCGTTCGAGCAGGAGCACCGACCAGAAACGTCAGACGAAATTGGGACTGGTCTTGGGCTTTCGATAGTAAAAGGGCTGACCGAACTTATGGGCGGTGTCATCGCCTGCGAAAGCGAGCTTGGCGTCGGAACGCGTTTTACCGTAACACTGCCAGCCGAAATATCTGCCGCGCGGCAGGCTGCGCCAGAAAAAACGACAGATTATTCTTCGCTAAATGGCAAGCGTGTGCTTGTCTGC
Source organism: Eubacteriales bacterium (assembly GCA_041670545.1). Lineage (GTDB taxonomy): Bacteria > Bacillota > Clostridia > Oscillospirales > CAG-272 > JBAXZA01. Next base: position 3,221 of record JBAXZA010000220.1, read on the forward strand.
GAGGATCATCCGCTCAACGCCGAGATAGCGGTAAAGCAGCTTAATAAGCATGGCATCATCACCGACTGTGCGCGCGACGGACGTGAGGGCGTCGATCGGTTCAGCGCTTCCGTCAGCGGTTATTACGACGCGGTGCTGATGGATATCCGTATGCCGGTAATGAACGGACTCGAAGCCACCTCCGCGATAAGAGCGCTTGACCGCCCTGACGCGAAAATCGTGCCTATCATAGCCATGACCGCAAACGCGTATCCCGAGGATATTGCGAAATGTATCGAATCAGGCATGAACGCTCATCTCACAAAGCCGATAGAACCGCGCATCCTCTGCGGTACACTGCTTCGCTATATTCGCTGACACGCCTTTACAGCCGCCCGCGATTTTTTGTGCTGACTGCTGCACTTCACAACATTTTTTATCATATAAACAGGTGTAATACAAACTTTCCATTATACTTTTATACTATTTGACAGCTTGCGCGTTTTTACGAACAAGCCCATGTCAAAACAGCTCAAAAACGTTCGTAATTTAATATAAAAAAGTAAATAATTACATCTTGACAACTTCC
>JBAXZA010000221.1:0-3739 GCA_041670545.1 Eubacteriales bacterium
ACCGTCCGAGCATACCGTATCTGTGCATAAAAAGTCGATATAATCGGCAAAAGCGAGCGCGAGCGCGTCGGGCGTGGACGAAAGCGCGCAAATGAAGCTTTCCATCAGCGGCTGCTGGAGTGCCGTCGGAAAAACCCATGCGCTGACCGTTTTGCCTTCATAGGAATATTTGAAAACGAGCGCTCTGAAAAATAACCCCTCAATCGCAAGCTCGATAAAATCAGCTCCGCCGCCGGCAATAATAGCGTCGCAGCGCTCCTGATATCCGTTTTTGAGCCGAGAACGAACCTAAGCCCCGCGCAGCGGTATCTTCATCATTCGGAGAGCGGCGTAATTTTTATATGTAATCTCGCTGTTTCTGTCAAATGAGCAGAAAAACAGCGGAGTTTTCATGGTATCAAGTCCATACAGCGGTTTTCTTTGCGGCATAATTCCTCCGTTCGGCGTTTTTTCACCGTATTATTATTATTTAAGTTATTATAACACAATTATATCGTTTTATCAACATCGGAAGCTAATTTCACTCCACATATCCCACTTATTTATGCCATTTTCGCGCGTATTCATATAAGTTCACAATTTGTTAACATCACGTTATTTTATTACCCTTGTTTTAAGGAATAATATAATATATAATAATTTTTATACTGGGGGAGAATGGTTTTTATATGAAGCCTTATCTTCCGATTATGTCGTTTGAGAACATTTTGTATGTTATATTGTAACATTTTCTGAACAGCGCTGTTCATTGGTGCTTTTCCAAATGTCAATTTTAACAGATTTGTCACACGATTTGTTCGTCAGCGACACATAAATAATTTATATGACCCGCGTTCTGTTCTGCCGGCGCTGAACAGATTGGACTGCGGCGCGCCGGAGAAACGGAGCTATTTAATGTTACAGGGCAATTTACCGGCACAGCGCAAAACCTCGGCGGAGCTTCGCGATATGCTCTGCGCCGAGAAGAGCGCGGCGCGTGAAAAGCTTTCCCTGCTGTTCGACGCCGGAACCTTCGCTGAACTGGGCTCTTTTGTTAAGCGTACTCCAACAGAGCTTGATTCGGCTCTCGGAGCAAAAAGCGATTCCTCCGAATTCGAATCGGTCATCTGCGGCTGGGGAGCTGTCAACGGAGCGCTCACCTTCGCCTTCGCGCAGGATTTTTCCAAAATGAAGGGCGCTCTCTCGGCATCTCACGCAAAAAAAATAATTTCTCTTATCGACGCCGCCATCAAAAACGGCGCTCCCCTTGTTTGTATTTTCGACAGCGCAGGAGCGCTGATCGCGGACGGCGTCGGCGCTCTCGCCGGTTTCGCGGGTATTCTCAAAAAGCTTTCCGAAGCTAAAGGCTCGATACCGACAATCGCCGTTTGCGACGGCATATGCGCAGGAAGCGCAGCGGCGGCTGCTGCTTTATGTGACGTCGTATGCGCGTCAAAAACCGCGCAGATTTACGTCAATCCTCCTTTTATTACCAAAAAGCAGCTCGGCGTATCCGATGCCGGCACAGCGGCTCACGGTGCTCAGTGCGGTCTCGTCGATATTATCGCCGAGGATTCGGATTCTCTGATCAAGGACGTTAAAAATATTCTCGGATACCTCCCCGCAAACAGCGGAGAAGGCACTGTCCGCGATGTCACAAACGACGATCTTAACCGCCTAACCCCCGAGATAGAAACGCTCGCCGCTTCAAACTGCGATGTACGCGACATAATCACTGTCATCGCCGATGAAGGCAAGTTCACCGAGCTTGGTCAGAGCGGCGACCGTTCAATGGTCTGCGGCTTCATGCTGCTCGGCGGCACTGTCGTCGGCGCACTCGCCAATAACTCCGCTGTGAACGCCGGACGCATCAGCGCGCACGGCGCGTCAAAGGCCGCCGATTTCATCGATCTGTGCGACAGCTTCTCCATTCCTCTCATATCACTCGTCAATACAGAGGGCTACGCGGTCACGCCCGAAACCGAAAACGCTGATTTCGCGTCCTCGCTTGCTTCTCTTGCGGAGGCTTACGCACTCTCCGACTGCGTAAGAATAACGCTCATACTCGGAGCAGCTTACGGCGGCGCTTATGTCGTCATGGGTTCGAAGGAGCTTGGCGCGGACGTTGTTTTCGCCCTCGACAGCGCCAAGATCGGCGCGCTATCAGCCGACGCCGCACAGGCATTCTTGGACGGCGGCAAAAAAGAGACCGCACAGCTTTGGGAAACCGAGCTTTCCTCTCCGCTCGCAGCCGCGCGCGACGGTCAGATCGACGATATCATCGCCTGCGAGGAAACCCGTCAGCGACTGATCTCAGCCATTAATATGCTGACCTTCTCGCTTTGAGTCGGGAGGTTTATATATGTCTTCATTATTTAATATAATATCGTTTCTGTCCGCGTCCAGCGTGTCGCAGTCGATGGACACCGAAACGCCGATCGGAGAACGTCTTGCGCTCGGCGGCGAGGTCATGGTCGTCGGTCTGGCGACGGTTTTTGCGGTTCTTATAATCCTTTGGGGCGTTCTTGTACTTTTCCGTATCGCGTTTTATGATATTCCGAATAAGCGCAAGGCCGAGGCAGACGCAAAGCAGCAGGCGCTGAACGAAGCGGATTACGCCGCCGACGCCGCTTCTGGCGCGTCCTATGACGAGCCTGCGTCAGAACCTGTATACGGCTCTAACGACGGAGAGCTTGTCGCCGCCATCACTGCCGCTGTCAGCGCTTACCGCGCCGCGCAGAACGGTGCGGGCGCTTCCGACGCCGCCGTGTCTACCCGCTTCCGCGTCGTATCGTTTAAGAAAATCGGCTGATCGCCGCATAGCCTTTGCATTCATACGGTGCCGGTCACATCTTGCCATCGGCATACGATAATCATTATGAAACGGAGTTTTTTATCATGAAAAAATATAATATCACAGTCAACGGCACGGTTTACGAGGTCGAGGTAGAGGAAGTCGACGCTTCCGCAGATACTGCCGCCGCTCCCGTTCAAAAGAGCTTAGGCGTTCCCGCCGTTCCCAAGCCCGCCGCTGCTCCTAAGCCCGCCCCCAAGCCCGCTGCTAAACCCGCTGCGGCAGGCGCTCTCAAAATCAGCGCACCTATGCCCGGAAATATCATCAAGATCCTTGTTTCCGAGGGAAAAGCTGTCAAGAAGGGCGATATTCTCTGCCTGCTTGAAGCAATGAAGATGGAAAACGAGATCGTCGCTCCTCAGGATGGCGTCGTCGCTTCTGTCGCAATCTCGCAGGGCGCTTCGGTCAACGCCGGAGATCTCCTTTTCTCGCTCAATTGACAGTGCGAGGCGCATCCGGCGTAAGCCGCCTCGAAAATCACGGAAGGTGTCACGGCGCGTTATGCTCTTAACCGCGTGACAGCACATATATCCGATCAAAATTCCGCCGGAGAAACGGGATTATTATGTTAGAAGCCATTAAAAACTTTCTATCGACGACCGGTATCGCGACCGCTGTACAGGATCCGGTCGGCCTTGTCAAACTGATTATAATGTACTGCATCATCGGCGTGCTGTTTTATCTCGCGATAGCCCGCAAGTTCGAGCCGCTGCTGCTGCTCCCGATCGCATTCGGTATGCTGCTCGCCAATCTGCCCGGCGCTGAAATGATGCACATGGAATATTTCATCGCCGAGGATCTCAATTATTCGCAGATCCTGCACGGCGGACTTATCGATATTTTATATCTCGGAGTTAAGCTGGGTATTTATCCCTCGCTCATTTTTATGGGCGTCGGCGCGATGAC
>JBAXZA010000222.1:0-3686 GCA_041670545.1 Eubacteriales bacterium
ACTTTGCCTTGCGGCAAAGCGCGGTAAGCACAAAATTGCTGCGGAACAAGGTCTCGCCGCAAGGCGAGCCGCGGCACTTTGCCTTGCGGCAAAGTACAGTAAGCACAAAATTGCTGCGGAACAAGATCTTGCATAAAATGCTAATTTAAGCATAAAAAAATGCGCGTGAACGCATAAAACAAACGCGGTTCCGCACAACATCATACAGCCACGCACAAGCGCCGCCGCAGAATATTAACCCGTCGGGCTTTGAGCCGCGGGTGAGAACGTTTGTTCCGCTTCTTTTTATACCCGATAAGTATATCATATAACGTGCGGATTGTCAATAGTTTTATCGAAAAAATAATTGGAAATTTATGCGATGAAAATCGATATGATACACTTTTTTAAATATATTGCATACACCGGGAATACCCCGCCCGAAAGCCTTAGAAGCGGAGCCGCAGACTTCGCTTCTAAGGTTTTCGGGCGATACGCGGCTTTCACGCCGTGCGTCTGTTCCCGAAAATCCGCAACGGATTATTTATGATTTAAAGCTTACTGCGCGCCGCTTATGCGCCGCCGGAGAAGCGTCATCTTATGATGTTGACAATCTCCTTCAGCTTCTTCTTCTCCGGTCTTTGCGCGAGATTGACCGACGGATAACCCAGTGCCGCTGTCGAACAGACAACATTGCCCTCGGGCACTCCGCATTCGGTGAGCACCGCGCGTATCTCGGGTGAGCCGCATATGTCGCCGAGCTGATTTATCCATACAGAGCCAAGTCCCAGCGAATATGCCGAGAGGAAGATATTTTCCATCGCGCAGGCGCAGTCGACGCGGCCGAACGGATAATCGCTCTGCGCGGAGCAGATGATAAGCGCCGTGGGACGATAGAAATCGTAGCCGGCGTTTCCGAGCTTTGCGCCGACCGCCGAAGCTAATTTTTTTATCAGACGCGCATTCGTAATGATGCTGAAGTGCCATGCCTGTGTGTTGCGCGCGGAGGGCGCACAGCGCGCGCAGTCGATAATTTCTTCGAGCGCGTCGATGGGGATCAGCTTCTCCGAAAAAGAACGCACGCTGCGGCGTTCTTTGATTGCTCTGATAACTTCATTCATAAGTGACAAATCCTTTCAGTATAATATAATATTTTGCAATTTAATGACGATCTGCGCGGGATATGCGTCGTTTTTCAGCGTCGCGCTCCGGCATCGGCGAGATTTATACGCTTTATGCCCATTTTGAGCGCTGGACTGCATTGGCAGAGTCTGAAATCGCCGTTTTCGGCGTCGCAGAAGATGGGATTGGCGACGGCGCTCCCCTCCTCGGCTCCCAATGCGCGGAAATCCTCGAAGGTGTAGCTCTTATCGCCGTTTTTCGCCATCACGGGTGCGCCGCCTCCGGTTTGCCATATGAGATTGCCGCTGCAAGCCATCGTGCCGCAGGCGAGATGCTCGTCCGACACTCCGTATACAGGGCAGCCGTCGGTTAAAATAATATTGTTCTCAAATATGATTGACAAATGCCCCTCGAAGCGTGTTATGCGCATTATCTCCTTGCCGGCGAACGCGAAGATGTTGTTGCGGACGGTGTTCATTCGTCCGTAATGCTGATGATAGCAGTTATCCGACGTGTTGTAGCATATATTTTCCTCGAGTGTGACATAGCCGCTGCCCTCGTCGGTATAGAGCGCCCATCCGCCGTAGTCGCGGCTTTTTATATCGTGTATGAGGTTGCGCCGGACGACCGTTCCCGGCTGCGCACCGAGCAGATACACGCCGCCCATATCGGAGAGCACACCCTGACCGATATTGTATATATGATTATATTCAATGAGATTGCCGTGCGACACAGACGGCGAATAACCCCATACCCAGCCGCCGGATATTCCGGTATAGAAAAGATCGCGTATGGTGTTGTGTGAAACGCGGCAGTCGTAGGCGTGCATGAGCATGACGCCGCACGCCGCCATGTGACGTCGTCCGCAGCGCTCAATAACGTTGTTTTCGATATAAACGTTATGAGTATGGTTTGGCTTGTCGGACAGCGCCGCGCCGCCGTTCACCTTGACGCCGCCTGCGCCGCCGTCATTGAAATCGCAGCCGCGAACGGCTATTTCCGAGCTGCCGCTTCTGATATCGATGCCGTAAAGCCCATAGTTTGTGAATTTGCAGTCATCAAACGCAATATGCGACGCGTATCTGATGTTCACGACTCCGGCGGCGTTTGAAACGCCCTGCGCGTCGGAGGCGTAGATGACCGGCTTATCGCCGCGCTCGCCCGAGGTTTCGAGCGCCGCTTCATAATCCCCGCGCGTGTTTGCAAAGGTGATGCCGCGAAAGCGTATGTTTTCGACCGGCAGCTCCGCCGAGCGTCCGCAGATATTGACAAGCGCGGACGCCGAGGGGATATAAAGCTCGATATTATCGGCGTCGATCCCTTCGCGCGGGACATAATAGAGCAGCTTATTTTCTCGGTCGAGATAATATTCGTTTTCAAGACCGAAGGTTTCCGGCACATCCTCAAAATAGTAGAGCGCGTTGTTTACCATATTAAAGCGTGAAAGCCGGCGCATGACGGCGGTGCGTGTCTGCGGGTCGTAGGACGATATTTCGGTGTGCTCGTCTATCCACAGATGCAGATAGCTCAGCGTCGCGCCCCCGATAGAACGTGCGGAGAGCGGCGCTATGTCCTCCGCCTTAAATTTCACCCATGACGACGCGGCGAAAAGCTCGCCGGACTTGTTCTCGACCTCCTCGAAGGCGAGAGAGCCGCTCGCGGGATATCGGCTGTGCGCGGCGCGAAGTCCGTTCACATAAACGTCGGTGAAATCGGTTCTTTCAACGCTGGCGCACAGGCAATCTATCTCGCTTCCGTCCGGGCGGACGAATTTTGCTCTCTCAAAACCGGTCACCCGCTCTCCGCCCGAAAGCACGGTCTTTCCGGCGGAGAGTGCTTCTACGGTTATATTTGTCACATCGGGTGTGACGGAGATCGGCTGCGTTATCGGATATATTCCGTCCGCCATCCGTATCGTTATAGGCTGACCTACGCCGCTTCTGCGCAGCTCGGCGGCGAAGCTGAGCGCAGAGGAAAGCGAACGTCCGTTCGGCGAAACCTCAAGGGAAGCGATTTTGTTGTACGGTATCATTATTTACCTCCGTTTTATGTTGGAAGCGGCGTTTTGCCGTCCGGTAACCTCTGATTTAACAGGTTTTCGGCAGGAATCAAGAGCGTTTAGCCAGAGAGCGTTTAGCCAAAGAGCGCTTAGCTCTTGTATTCCGTGAAGCTGAAATGCTGCAATGATCAGATGTTCCTCCGCTTTACGCCGTATATAATATTTTGTGGTCATTATAGCCTACCGCGGGCGATATGTCAATACCCAAAAAGCACGATACCGATAAATTTTTTAATGATATGCAGCAGACACTGTTCCGTACACCTCATTCCCCGCGTTTTTCGCGTTTTGTGGGCAAATAGATAGTGTATATTTTGATATGTTTTTCGCGAACGTTTTCGCGGATGTTTTCGCGGATGTTTTCGCATAGGTTTACGCGTAGGTTTACGCGGAAGAATCTGGAGGATGGGGGACGCGGCGGCGCCCCTCACCCTCCAGACCTCCCGTTCCCCGCTGGGACGCGCAAAATATGTGCGGCACTCCCGCGTGTGGGCGCACTATGCAAGATGAAGTCTCGTTAATGCCA
>JBAXZA010000223.1:0-3670 GCA_041670545.1 Eubacteriales bacterium
ACCTGTTCCTCGTCGGCAGGCTGCGCGTAATCGGTGAGGAAGGTGGTCGCCATTGCGCCCGTCGCCCAGCCGAACTGAAGCCATTTTTCACTGTCCCACCTGTTCAGAATACCGTAAAGCAGTCCGCCGACGAAGCCGTCGCCGCCGCCTATACGGTCGAGCACGCGTATCTCGCGCGGTTCGATGACCTGCCATTCGCCGTCTACCCACATAAGCGCGCCCCACATATGCGTGTTGACGTTTATGACCTCGCGCAGAGTCGTTGCGTAGACAGACGCGTTCGGAAAGGATTTTCTCACACAGTCGATCATTCCCTTGAAGCCATCGATCTTCGCTGATATGCCGCGCCCGCCTGCTTCCGGACCTTTAACTCCGAGCGCGAGCTGGAAATCCTCCTCGTTGCCGACGAGTATATCGGAGAGCGACGCTATTTCGGTAAATATCGAACGAAGCTCGTCCTCCCGTCCCTCCCAGAACGACGCGCGGTAGTTCAGGTCAAACGAAATGAGCGTTCCATATTTTTTTGCAGCGCGCGCAAGCTCAAGGCAAAATACGCCGGTTTCATGAGAAAGCGCAGCGATAAGCCCGGACATATGCAGTATCGCGACACCCTCGTCGCCGAATATGCGCTCAAGGTCAAAATCGTCGATGCTGAGCGTGCGTCCGACCTCTCCGGCGCGGTCGTTATGAACGCGAGGTCCGCGGAGTCCGTAGCCGCTGTCAGCTATGTTAAACTGATGGCGGTAACCCCACGGTCCGCCCTGTTCGACCTCTTTGCCCTCGTATACCATGCCGCGCGCCTTCAAATTGCTCTTTATAAACGCCGCGATCGGGCTGCCCTTTACAAAGGTCGTCAGCACCTTGACCGGAAATCCGAGATATGACGATATGCTCGCGACGTTGGTTTCCGCGCTCGTCGCCTGCATACGAAACATATCGCTCGCCGCGACCGGCTGTCCGTTTTCCGGCGTTATACGCACGCCCATGCTCGTCGGAACGACAAGCGCGTAAGTACAGTCCTGTTTCAATTCTCTCATCATTGACACCTCACAAATTAAATATGTGTTCGGCTGCCGTTTTTATCGCGGCGCCGTGTATGGTTTGATTATAGCACACTGAATGATTTTTTGCAATACGCGCGAACGCCGCAAGCTGTCATTGAGCATTTTTTTGTATTTGCAAAATCAATGCTGAAAGCAGTGTTTTAAGATGATGGGTTGAAATATTAACAATTATGTGTTATTATTGAAGATGAATCGTTGATTAATGGAATTTCGGCATAAATCAAACGCGTTTTTGCATTTTTATTTCGTGATGCCCAAAGACAGCCTGAAACTGAATCAGCGGTTTTTGTATAATTGATATCGAAAGGCACTGGAGGGACGGATTGTGCATTTACAGGAATCTGGCGAGATGTATCTCGAAACGATCTACATACTTTCACAAAAAAGCGCCGTTGTACGCTCTATCGACGTCGGCGAATATATGAATTTTTCCAAACCCAGCGTCAGCCGCGCTATCGGACTTCTCAAAAGCGGCGGCTTTGTTTCGTCGGACGAAACCGGGCATCTCACTCTGACCGAAGAAGGACGCGAGATCGCCGAAAAAATCTACGACCGTCACCGTACGCTGACCGATTTTCTCGTCAGCCTTGGCGTCGACGCCGAAACTTCCGCCGCCGACGCCTGTAAGATCGAGCATGATATCAGCGACAGCTCGTTCGACGCGATCAAAAATTTCCTGCGCAAGGAGAACATCACTCTATGAGCGCTGTTTTGTCAGCCTCACTCGGATAAACATACAGCGATAAACCCCAGCCGGATATGCTGTCCGGTTGGGGTTTATTCATTATATTCGTATGTTTATGCGTTTACAGCGTACCGAGCAGACGTTTGTTCTCCGCGACTTCGGCGGGCGTATACAATCTTTTTAGTTCATAATTCCACACGCCGTCGTAGCCGACTGCTTCAAGCGCGGAAATTATCGCTTTCCAATCGTTTTTGCAGCCCTCGGTGAGCGGCATAAGATGGCGCTCGTCGATAAAATCATAATCAGACACATGGGTCGTGATTATTTTTGCTCCGACCGCGCGTATAAATTCAATGTTATCCTGTATGAGCAGATGATTTGTATCAAATGTGATGTACAGCTCTGGATTTGGCGAAAGCAAAGCGCTTATCTCGTCGCTGTTATGACCGAGACAGGTGCGCGGAAGATCCTCCACCGCGAGCCTCATCCCCAGCTCCGCGCAGCGGCGGGCGAGTATGCCGAGGTTCTCGGCGCTGTATTTCATACGTTCAGCTCTCGCGTCGTCGGCGATAGGCTCGGACGAGGGATGAATTACTACGACCGAAATATCAGCTCTCGCGCAGGCTTCAATTAATATTTCATTGGTTTTCATCGTAAATTCGCGGTTTGCTGCATCAGCGGAGCTGACGTCGAGATGAGAGCCGAACGGCAGATGGAACGAGCGCAGCCACACTCCGGCTTCCTTCGCCAAATCTCCGAATTCCTTTGCGTGGTTCGGGAAATCGAGCGTTTTAAAATAGCCGTCGTAATCGGTGGATATCTCCATCGCGCCGATTCCGGCGTCTGCATAGGTTTTGAACAGCGCACGATCGAGCGTGCCGAACGACGAGGTCGACGCGCTCAGCTTCCAGCTTTCAAATTTGCTCATACAACATTTACCTCAGCATTTTTTCTGCATAAATATGCAGTTTAAAATTCATAACCGCATTCGGACATATCCTCTTTAAACAAATCAAACATATTTTTTCCGTCGCGGTCGGTCTTATAACGTCCCACAGAATCGGGACGCATTTCTATCTTCGCGAGCCTGATCCCGAGATAATCGGACAACTTGGCGAGCGTTTCGTCCTGACGAAGCACCATATCCTCAAAACGCACGGATATATTGTTCTTGGGAACAGGCGTCGCCTTTATTATCTCGCGCTGATATTTCCAGCTTATCGCGCGGCACTCCCTGATATCGTCGGTATGCTCGTAACCGATATTGAACGCGGCGAGATCATCTGTGACATGACCGGAAAGTATGCTGTCGCGCGGATCGCGCACCCATGTTATATATTTGATATCTGGAAACATACGCGCTATCCACGGATAGCAAAGCGTAGTTTCGGGAATTTTCCAGCCCTTGTTCTCCGCTTTCGAATCGAGAACAGTGTGCAGAAAGCTCTCGATGAGCCGCGTGAACGCTGGGTCGATAGGTCCTGTCAAAACGCGTGTGAAATCCCATTCAAGACCGCCCTTGTATTCAACATATCTGCCGAATACTTTGCAGGCTTCATACATATCGTTAGGCGGAATGAGGTCGCCCGAGCCGTTGAGCGGCTCTCCCATATAAACTCCTGATGCCGACAGGGTATGCGACATCGCGCGCGTTCCGCCGTGTCCGCGGCCTATAATCGTTATCATCATAGTAAGTTCACCAAAACGGGAGCTGTCCCGTCCTTCAATCGTTTTATTAGGTCTTGTTTACAAAAAAAGCATATGCCAGATTATAATTTACGATTTTTAAGTGTAAATTATATTTAAATTATAGCAGCTGTTTTATTAATGTCATTGGAAAATATCAGCCGCGCGAATGTTTTCTGCATTCGCATTTATTCGTCAAAAAGTATATCACAGCAGCGAACAAATGTCAAGCGGA
>JBAXZA010000224.1:0-3661 GCA_041670545.1 Eubacteriales bacterium
ACACTGATCGGGAATGCCGTCCATATGGGGGAAATTCCAAAATCCCGGGAAGCGCGGACGATCGGGGCGGTTTTCGTATGCGGCGTTGTTTATCGTCGAAATGACCGGCAGACTGTCCGAATAATTTATCTCCATTATCCGCGAAGCCTCGTATGAAAGCCCCAGCAGAGCGGCATCGAGTCCGGCGGGATGCCAGCCGCCCGTTTCCCAATACTGCGAATCGTTCGAACCGTCGATGCTCGTGCGGCGCAGAAAATACGAACGTATCGCGCGCGCTCTGTCCTCATAACGGCTTGAAAGTCCGATATTTTTGAACGGGAACACCGGATAAAGCTCTGCCGCTTCGCAGAGAAGTCCGGGCGTATAGCGCTCGCCGGGCGCAAGCAGCGTTATGCCGTCGTAGCTTTTAACCGGCAGCTCGGGCAGCATATCGCGGTATTGCGTGAGATATTCGGTCATCTGATCTGGCAGGCTGTCCGTAATTGTCAGGCAGGCATCTACTATGAAGCGCAGTCCCGAAACCTCGGTCGCGGGGTTGAGAACGTCGCCGCACTGATTGAATTTGTGATAGCCGCCGCGCGCTCTGCCGTAGGTTTCGGCGGTCGACGCAGGGTATATTTTCATACGTCCGTTTTCGTCGTTTTCCGGATAATGCTCGCGGTAAAAGCGCAGACATTCCGATACGCACGGTATGACTACATCGGTAAGCAGACGTTTGTCGAGGGTATAGAGATACAGCTGGACGAACATCGCGGTAAATTCTATCGTCGGCAGAAAATGATACTGCAAATGCCAGAAACGCTTCTCCCAGCTCTCCTCCGGACGCGAAAGGCGCTTATCCTCCGGAAGCGGATCGAGATCGGAGGGAGCATATGTAAAGCCGTGATCGCAAAACTGTTCGGTGATGAAAAATCCGCCGTGTCCCATGGTTTCCCACGCCTGACGACGTCCGTAGGGTATATAACCGCGAATCAGGCGTATTATCGGCTCAAACAGCTCAAAATCGCCGGATGCGAGCAGTCCCCAGTAGATCTGACGAATATTCTGCCCCATATAGCTCGATCCCCACGGACGCTCGTCGGCAGTGGTTTTCGCTTTTGTCACCCATCCGAACGCGCTGTCTGCACCGCATTCAAGCTCCGTGCGGAAAATCGAGCCATTATAGAGGGGCGGGAGCAGTCCGCGGCTCGAGCAGGCGAAAATGTAACGCTGGAGGATATAGCGCTGCGTGATTGAAAACGCGTCTGCGGTATTTGAAAGCTCGATATGGCTTTGTCCCCAAAACTCGTGCCACCATTGCTTGTGCGCCGCTATCCTTACGCCGAGCGAAACGCTCCTGTAATTGTCCTTTGCGGCGTTCAGCCGTCCGTACCATTCGCCGGTATCAGAGCAGTCGTCGCCGAGCATGAAGGCTGTTATGACGGCTTCTCCGAAAAAAACGCGCTCTATCGACGTCGGCGAGGTTTTTATAAAGCCGTCGCCCGAAAGCTCGCCGCCAACGGTCATCTCGCCGGCGCAGCCGTCCTTTTTCGCATGAGAGAGCCATGCGGCGCCGTCGGCGAAAGCGAGAACGCAGTCGCCTTTTTCAAGCGCGGCAACAGCCGTGGGAAGCTGCTCGCAGGTGTATTCGCGCCACAGCTCAAACTCCGCGCGGATTTTTAAAGTTTTTGCCGAATTTACGATGATATGTATCGCGCCGGACTCCGCCGCGTCGGCTATGATATCGATGGTGCAGCCATCCGCTGTGATGCGGATAAGACCGTCGTAAAGGCGGGTTTCCATGCGGAAGCTGCCGCTGAAAATATTCGGCTCGGCAGTGATGTGAAGCCGTCCGCTTTTGTTGTGCGCGGGCGTGTCCGCACGTCCGATGAGTATATATAATCCGGCGTCGGACTCCGCCCACACGTTAAGTCCGTTTTCGCCGTCGCCCGCAGGCATACTGTCACGCGAGCAGCCGCTTGTGCTGTTCCAGACGACATCGTACGCGGATACATAATTGTCCGCGCCGCACGTCCCTTTCCGGCAGCCGAAAATATTCTGCTTTATCATAAAAATCCTCCGGTAATTATATCAAAGCCGCACAATTACGTTTTGTTATCTGTAAAAAACGAGAGTTGTGCGGCGTATGCTTATTTTTATATAATTATACATCATTGAAAATGTGTAATACAATGTCAGGAACCTTAAATTTGATGTTAATATATGTATTTGCAGTTGACATAACCGTATAAATTATATATAATAGATAAAAAAGGGAATATATGGGGGATAACGGTATGAGGATAGTCGATAATCATTGGGACAGCCTGAAATATTTCAACACCTGCGATATCCGTGCGTGCGCGTGCGGATATGTTAAGACCTCCTGCCGCTCCGATTGGGAATATCTGAATTTCACCGCTCCATTCGACAAGCTGTATTTCATCGAGAGCGGCGAGCTTACCGCGGAGCTGCTCAGTCCGCGCGGAGAGGTTGAGCGGGTGTTCCGTCTGACGGCGGGCAGCGTTTACATAATTCCCTGCGGCAATGTTTATAATCTTTATACAGATAATGGCTTTTCAAAATATTTTCTGCATTTCAATCTGATAATGAACGACGGCTGCGACCTTTTCTGCGGCGTGCGCAGTATTTTAAAGCAGCCGTTTGACGCCGCGCGCTGGCAGAGCGTTTTTTCGGACGGCACGGACGAGATGTTCTCCGTAATGAAGGCAAAAAGTCTTGCATATGAGTCGGTCGTTTCAATACTCGAAAACGAAGGCGCGGAGCTGCTGCACGACAGGCTGTATTCGATCTCGCATTATCCGCCCGAGGTTCTCGCCGCCGCGTCGTATATCCGTTCGGCGTTGAGTGCACGCATAACGGTGAACGATATCGCGCACGAATGCGGCATATCCGGGCAGATACTTTCGCGTCAGTTCAAGAAGCATCTCGGTGTAAGTCCCAAAAAATATGTTTCCGACAAGCTGTGGGAAAACGCGGGCGAGCTTCTGCTCTCCACCGACATGACGGTTAAGGAGATAGCCTGCGAGCTGAAATTCAACGATCAGTATACCTTTTCTAAATTCTTCAAAGCGCACTGCGGTCATAGTCCGAGCGAATATAAAAAGTTCCGCTATTCGCAGGATAAACGGTGAAAAAGACATCACTATTAATATTTTTGACATTGTAAATATCCTCAGATGATTTATAATTGAGATGAGCCATACAAGTGCATATATATTGTGCATATGTAATATCATGTCAAAATTATTATTGTGGGGGATAATGTCATGAAAAGAATATTTGCATTGCTTCTGTCCGCGCTGCTGCTCACGGTTATATCGTCGGCGGCCGCTCCCGATGGACTTGACACTGTGATCGATCCGTCGAAGATGGCTACAGAAAATCAGGCGACTCAGGCGGCGGATTTCAAATTCGAGATAGTCGACGATAACGGCGAGGCGGCTATCAAGATGAATCTCGACGGCTCAGACGGCTGGGGCTGGCTTGTTTTCGACGAATACGACACGGCGACCGAATGGTCGGGATATAACACCGCGCTTCTCAAAATCAAGAATCCGGGCAGTGAGGATATTCTGTTCGGCTTCAACGGCATGACGGAGTCCGGACCCC
Organism: Eubacteriales bacterium; assembly: GCA_041670545.1. GTDB lineage: Bacteria > Bacillota > Clostridia > Oscillospirales > CAG-272 > JBAXZA01. The sequence goes on from JBAXZA010000224.1 coordinate 3,613, forward strand.
GCATCGAATTCAACGTGTCGGATATAACGGCGCTGACGGCTGCGGGCGA
>JBAXZA010000225.1:0-3656 GCA_041670545.1 Eubacteriales bacterium
AAGTCTTCCCGGTTCGCAGCCGCCGAGGAACATTTTAACGCCGCCGAGTATATGGAAATGCAGATGCTTTACCGTCTGGCAGGCGTCGTCTCCGCAGTTGGAGATCACGCGGTAACCGTTTTCAAGTCCGAGCGACGCCGCGATTTTCGGTATCGTTTCGAAGATTTTCGCGACGTCCGCCGAATTTTCGGAGTTGACGCCGTCGACCGACGGAATATGACGCTTGGGTATCACCAGCACATGAACGGGTGCCTGCGGGTTGATATCGTGAAAAGCGAACATAACATCGTCCTCATACACCTTTTTCGAAGGAATCGTGCCGTCGATGATTTTACAAAATAAGCAGTCCATTGCTATTATCTCCTTTTTGCCGAGTTTACACGGCTTTTATATTATTTTTTATCTTTTTTTACTTCGATTCCGCGTGCTTTCAGATAAATTTCAAGTCTTCCCGGTTCGCAGCCGCCGAGGAACATTTTAACGCCGTCGTCAAGACAAAGCGTGAAGGAGGAACGCGTGACGCGCACCCATTTTATATCCTTCGACGCGAAGCTGAGCTTTTTTCCGGTCACTTTTCGGAACATAAGCTTCTCATTTTCAGCTGAAATACCCGAAAAAGCGTATGAAACCGTAAACGCGGCGCAGAATATGAGCAGCAATATTACCAGAACATCCGGAATACTGCGGGCGGTAAAGCCGTTTGTTATAAAGCTGATGCAGATCAATATACAGGGCAGCAGAAACGCCGCCGACCAGCCGATGAGCGGTGCGCGGTTTGGAGTTACCCGAAAGCTGACACGTTCAGTGTAGCCGTCGTCATCTCCGCCGGACTGCGGCAGGATATTCGCTTGCTCCGCCATGTTATTCGCCCCTTTCATGTTTTTCATGTTGATTATACCACGTTTTAACGGTTCACGCAAGGATTTAAAATATTATTAAGAGATTATTTATTGACAAAGCGGAGTTTTGAGGGTATAATATAGTATGAAATAATTTTTCGATTTTCATTAAAGGAGACAGATCAAAATGACGGTTACTAAAGAATCTATTATCGGAGATGTTCTCGACGCCGATATCGGCACCGCTAAGTTTTTCATCGAGATCGGTATGCACTGTCTTGGCTGCCCTTCCGCCCGTGGAGAAAGCATCGAGATGGCCTGCGAGGTTCACGGCACTGACGCCGATGAGCTTGTCGCTCAGATCAACGACTATCTCGCTTCAAAGTAACATTCAAAACGGCGGGTGTATTTGCCCGCCTATAATTTTGTATATTGGTTGAATAAATTGTTAACTTTTGACATTGAATATCAAACAGACCGCTCACGCTATCCGGAGCTTGACGACCGGCTGTTTGCCGCAGCTTCATATGTCCGTCCCGGAGCGCGTTTCTGCGATATCGGTACGGATCACGCCTATCTTCCGCTCGCGCTCGTCCGCGAGGGACGCGCGGAGTGCGCTCTCGCCTGTGATGTAAACGAAGGACCGTGCAGACGCGCTCTTAACCATATCGCGGAAGCAGGCCGCCACCGTATCAGAGTTACGCCGGAAAGCGCGGTGCAGGTCGGAGCGGGCGGCGTCGCCGTCATGCTTACCGACGGACTTCGCGGAGTCGAAGGCTTCGCCCCGACCGATATCGCGGCGGCGGGAATGGGCGGCGAGCTTATCATACAGATTTTATCGGCGTCGGAATATATACGCGACGAAGGCGTTCGCCTGATATTGCAGCCTATGACACGCGCTTCAAAGCTGCGTTTATGGCTTTACAGCAGCGGTTTTGAAGCCATCGGAGAGAACATCGCCGAGAGCGACGGACGGCTCTATCAGATAATCTGCGCGCAGTATACAGGCGTGGTGCGCGAGCTTACAGGAATTGAAGCTCTGTGCGGCATACGCAATATTGAAAACCGAACGGAAAGCTTTCGTAAATTCGTCCTCCACGAACTAAAAGTAAACAGGAGCAGACTCGACGGACTGCGCCGTTCAAGCGGCGGCGCTGCCGGAGCGGAGGAAACCGCTCTGCTCTGCTCACAGCTTGAGGAGCTGCTCAAATGATGGATTTTAACCGTCTTGCGGCATTTTTTACCAATAAATATCCCGATTCGCTCGCCTGCGCGTGGGACAACGACGGGGTCATGCTCGAGGGCGTTCGTCCTGTCCGTCGCGCGCTTTTATCGCTCGACGCGACGCCAGCCTGCGCCGATTATGCGATAAAGTGCGGCTTTGACGTCATTATAACGCATCACCCGCTGATATTCCGTCCGCTGCGATCAATCACTCGCGGGCATATATACGACCTCGCCGCCGCCGGTATCGGTGTGATCTCGCTTCATACGCGGCTCGACGCCGTCCGCGGCGGAGTCAACGAAGCGCTCGGCGAGCTTATCGGACTTTCGGATATCGAAATATGCGCGGACGATCCCGAACACATATTGCGGACTGGAACACTCTGTGCCGAGATGGAATTCGGAGCATTCGCGGCGCACGTCAAACAGCGGCTCGGCGCACCTTATCTAAACGCAATGACAGGCGGACGTCCGATAAAAAATGTCGCGTTTTGCGGCGGTGACGGCAAGGATTTTCTCGAAACCGCATATAAATGCGGCGCTGACGCGTATCTTACCGGAACACTCTCCTATAACAGCTTCACCGACTATGCCGGACGCGGAATGGGTATCATCTCGGCGGGGCATTTTTATACAGAAAATCCCGTATTGCGCGTCCTGCGCCGCGATATAACCTCGGCGGACGGAGGGATATATACCGAAATTTTCGAATCAAATCCGGTGGGAGCCGTTTTCTGACGCAGTCCCCGCTCCGCACAGCCTTAGGAAGCCTCTGATTAATTCGCCAATGTTGAAAACAAGAGTGTTTATCATTGCTGATGAAAAATTAATCATTATTTATTATTCAGAGACTCCCCTGCTTCTCACATTTAATACAACAGCGGCGGAACACAATGTGAATTGTATGTAATAGCCGCAGAGGAAATGATATAAATGGAACAAATCCGTAAAACAAAAATAATATGCACCTTAGGTCCGGCGTCTGACACCGAGGAAACCATCCGCAGCATGATATGCGCCGGCATGGACGTCGCCCGCATCAACTTCTCGCACGGCGAATACGACGGACACCGCCAGAAGGCAGACATCGTCAAAAAGCTGCGCGAGGAGATGGGACGCCACACTGCCCTGCTGCTCGATACCAAAGGTCCTGAAATACGGCTCGGCAAATTTAAAAATTCGCCAGTCACCCTCGCTCACGGCAATATGTTTACTCTTTTCTGCGGCGGCTGCGAGCTTGGCGACGAAAACGGCGTCGCAGTTTCCTATCCGGGACTTTGGAAGGATGTACATATCGGGAGCCGGATTTTGATCGACGACGGTCTTATCGAGCTTGTGGTGGAGCACTGCGACGAGAGCCGCATCGACTGCCGGGTTGAAAACGGCGGACAAATCTCCGACCGCAAGAGCGTCAACGTCCCCGGAGCTACGATATCTATCCCCTTCCTTTCCGAAAAGGATATCGCGGACATTGAATTCGGCGTCAAGGAGGATTTCGACTTCATCGCCGCCTCCTTCACCCAGTGCGCCGACAACATCAAGCAGATACGCCACGAGCTTGAAAAACGCCACTGCCGCTCGATACGCATCATC
>JBAXZA010000226.1:0-3639 GCA_041670545.1 Eubacteriales bacterium
CGCACAGGTGTTGATCACCTCGTTGTAGGTCGCTTCTGGAATGGGCGAGCGGGTGCGCCGCACCTTGACGAGCAGGCTGGTCGCTTCACAGGTGAGCCGGCGGAGCTGACGCATACCGCGCTGATATATTCCCTTTACGCTCACGGTGCGGATAAGCTCGACGGCGTCCGTGACCGGCAGCGTCATAAGAAACGCGTCGCACGAAAACAGGACGCTTGAGAGCAGCGCACCAGCCGTTTCGCTCAGCACCGAGGTACTCTCGCCGAGGGTATAAAGCTCGATGGCTTCGGCGAGAGCTTCGGAAAGTCCGAGCCGGAAGCGAGCCGCGTCTCCGTCGCTTATCATGCCGCAGCGATAGGCTTCGTCGAGCAGCGACAGTGTATAGTTGTGAAATTTTATGTTAGCGCCGTTCAGCCGCGTTATAACCTTATTATCTGCCATTATTACACCTCGAAATAACATTGTGTTGGGTTGATTTTTTGCTTATTAAGTACCGCATTATACACCTTTTCGCTTACATCAGCGGCGTTTAATCCTTGTATTGCATCAACAAAAAATCGTGAATCGCTCAATATTCGGTATCGCCTTAAAAAAGCGCCCGGCGGATATGCGTCAGTCGTCCTCCGGCTCGGAGGTGTCCGAATAATCGTCCTCTCCGCCAAGCTCGCCGGCGTTATAGTCCTCGTAGTGCATATTTTCGTAATCGAGCTTTTCCTTTGCGCGCCGCCGTCCGTCGGTCAGCTTGCCGTTGCCGATATAGCGCAGCAGCGCTTCCGCTTCGCGCGTCGCGAGCAGCTCGACCGAGCCGCCGCACGATTTTTCGAAATACTCGCGCATGAACGCGACGAGCCGGGTATCGCTGATGCGGTCCTCGCTCTCGCTTTTGACGTAATAGAAAAGCTCGGTGAGATCGTTTATGACGTTGGCGTATTCACCGGGCGCGATACTGTCGCATTTGCAGAATTCTTCGATTATAAGCCCGACCGCGCCCAGTCCGGCTTCTATCCTGCCGTTTCCGGCGAGCGCCGTCGTGCGGGTATGAGCAAGCTCCGCCGCTTCCTCCTCGGTGAGCGCAAGTCCGTACACAGATGAAACGTTATTATATTCGAGTATTTCCCCCGCGTATTTTTTTTCGGCGAGCGCCTGCGTTTTTTTATCATTGAGCAGAGCGATCAGATCATATTTGGGCATATTCACAAACCTCCGGATTTTTCAAGAGAATTTTTGAAAATAACTATTGACAAAGCGTAAATTGTATGGTATACTATATATACGCTATATGGTGAATCAGTATAATCATTTTTAGTAAATGACGATATATCATCAGTATAGCACAGTATCCGCCGAAAGTCAAGCGGATTTTCTCCTTTTTTCGTTTATGCGGTGTTTAAAACATCATGCCAACGTTTGATGTCACAACGTTTAACGCCGCGGCGAAATTTTGACGCTTCAGACCGGTGTCTGCCGGATAAAAGCGTCGGAGTCGGGATATGTCTTATACCTCAAAACCCATACAGAGAGCGGCAAACCTGCTGAAATTGCCGCGGGCGGACGGTATGCGGTACCACCCGGCGATAACAATCAGATACGGTGTGAATATCTATGCTTTGGCGTATTCCGCGTTTTTCATTCTGTCAGATGTTTTAACGAACATATCTATCGGAACGAAATTCCGGATATCCCGCGCCGATAAAGCGTTTTTATGCGCCGATGAGTGAAAAGCTCGGGTGGAACCGTGTATTTTCTCAAAGCAGCGCCGCTTTTGCGGTTCTGATCTACGAAAACGCACCCCGAACGGTAATTTTTTACCGTTCGGGGTTTTTGTTTGCCCCCGGACGGCAAGTGCGTCGCGGATTTTGTCGGCTGACACGCGGCGCGATATGCCCCGGCGATTTGAAGCCGGAATTTTATGCGGGAGCGCTTATCCGCAGACGTCAACGCCAAGCCGTGTTTATAACGCGGCGGTACGCAGGCGGAATATGGTATATAGTGGCGCTTCACCGCATTCCTTTCGGGAGGTTTTAGCATGAAATACCTTATCATCGCACGTTTTGACGACGACACCGACGCGGCGCTCTGCCGCATGAAGGAGAACGCCGCGTCAAAGCAAAGCGAGCTGTTTTCCGATTCGTCCGACTGGCCGCCGCATATCACGCTCGCCGCGTACGAGGACGTCGATATCCGCGCGCTCCGCTCTCACGTTTCAAAAATCACCGAGCGTTTTCCGGTGACCGATATCACGCTCGATTCGCTCGGCGTATTCAATCACGGCGCGGAGCATGACACCGACGTCATCTATCTCGCGCCGTCTCCAACCCCCGCATTCTGCGGGCTTTACTGGAGCTTTCACTCAAAGCTCGACGATTTTTGCGGAAATTACGGTAGAGCGTACACCGCCGAGGGCGCAATTCCGTTCCACTCTACCCTGACAGTCTGCCCAAAAGACGATTTCAGCCGTATTTTCGATACCCTGCGCGACGGCTTCACACCGATTTCAGCACAGATACGCAGCATCGAAATATACGAAAATCCCAAAAAACCGATCGCGGTTTACCGTCTGCGCGGCGCGAAGCAGAAAAGGATACAAATTTACGCATAAGCATCGGTCACACAACATCAAAACAATCCATAAGGAGTAAAATACAATGAAAACAGCATACGACATACTCAAAGAGCAGGAGAAAATGTCCCGCGCGGTACTCGCCGCACAGGTAAACGGCAAGGTTATCGACCTCTCAGCCGAGGTTGAGGACGGCGCAGACGTCGCGCCCGTCACCTTTGACGAGCCGGAGGGCAAGCACGTTTTCCGCCATACAGCGTCGCATATTTTAGCCGCCGCTGTTAAGCGTCTTTATCCCGAGTCAAAGCTCACCATCGGACCTGCAATCGACGACGGCTTTTACTATGATATCGACAGCGACGTGACCTTCTCGCAGGACGTGCTCGATAAAATCGAAGCCGAAATGAACGCCATTGTCAAGGAGGATCTCCGCGAGGAGCGCTTTACCCTTCCCCGCGATGAAGCGATAAAATTTATGGAGGAGCGCGGCGAGCCTTATAAGGTGCTGCTCATCGGACGCGTTCCCGAGGGCGAGGAAATCTCGTTCTACCGTCAGGGTGAGTTCGTCGACCTCTGTGCCGGCGCTCATCTGTTCTCGACCGGCGCTGTCAAGGCGCTCAAGCTGCTTCAATGCACCGGCGCATATTGGGAGGGCAACTCCAAAAACAAGGTGCTTCAGCGCATTTACGGCACAGCGTTCCCCAAAAAGGATATGCTCAAGGAGCATTTAGCAATGCTCGAAGAAGCAAAGAAGCGCGATCACAACAAGCTCGGACGCGAGCTTGAATATTTCACAACCGTCGATTATATCGGTCAGGGACTGCCGATTCTGCTTCCTAAGGGCGCAAAGACAATACAGGTGCTTCAGCGCTTCGTCGAGGACGAGGAAGCCCGCCGCGGCTATCAGCTCACCAAAACTCCGCTCATGGCAAAGAGCGATCTTTATAAAATTTCCGGTCACTGGGATCATTATCTCGACGGAATGTTCGTTCTCGGCGACCCCAACGACGATACAAAGGAATGCTTCGCGCTCCGTCCTATGACCTGCCCGTTCCAGTATCAGGTGTTCCTCAACCGTA
>JBAXZA010000227.1:0-3630 GCA_041670545.1 Eubacteriales bacterium
CTCCTATGACCGGAAGTATCTCGCCGAGTACGCAGCGTTCGAGGAAGCCGCGCACCGCAGGCTCTTGCATACATTCGCCGACCGTGCGCATTCCGTAGAGGTAAGCGCAGGGAACCATCGAGGTGTGCGCTCCGTTGAGGATTCTCACCTTGCGCTTTTTGTATGGGTCGACATTGTCCGTCCAAACGGCGTTTATACCCGAGCGGCACAGCGGGAATTCGTCCTCAAAATTTCCCTCTATCACCCAAAGATGGAATATTTCGGCGGTATCGATTATGCTGTCGCCGGGGCAGAGCGCGGACAATTCGGCTTTTTCGGCGGGATCTTTGGGATATCCGGTGCATATGCGGTCGACGAGCGTGCTGCAAAAATGATTTTCGCGCTCCAGCCATTCGGTAAAGCCATCGCCGAGCTTCCAGAGGTTCGCGTATTTGAGGACGCATTTTTTGAGCTCGTCGCCGTTGCGGTCGATAAGCTCGCAGGATAAAATAATAAATCCATTAAGTCCGAGCCGATAGCGTTCGTATAAGCATACGGTGAGCTTCGCCGGAAACGATTTCGGCGGACGGTCCGCCATGCTCTCCGTTCCGATATATTCAATTCCGGCCTCGGTGGTGTTGGATATCACAATGCGCATATCTGGCGAGCGGGCGGCGTCGAGCAGCGCGTCGTAATCCTCGTACGGATTTATCGCACGGGAAATGGATTCGATTTCCGTGCGTTCGCATACCTGCTTTCCTCCGGATATGCCGCGCAGAAACAGATTATAGCGCCCGCCCTGCGCGTTCAGACGATCGCAAAGACCGTTTTGTATCGGCTGAACGACGACGATCTTTCCGTCATAAGTCCCGCGCTTGTTCATGACATCGACAAATTTGTCGGCGAAGCTGCGAAGAAAGCCGCCCTCGCCGAACTGCAATATTGTTTCTCTGACATTGTTTCCCATAATCGCACCCCACATATGTTAATCGATTAATATTTAGCTCAATAAGCAGCGCATACCGCTGTATTTTTCGACTTGTGCATAATTTGAGACGTTTTTACGAACAAGTTCTCAGTTAGAATTATAAAGCCGTATATTCGATTTGTCAATAGCAATACTCATTATTTTCAGCCGCAAGGTTAAAAAACACATATGAAGCGGAAAATATGCACAATATCACAGCCGCAAATTGTATAGTGTGATAAAAATTGCATTATTTTATCTCTCCTATTGACAAATTGAATATGGTATGCTATGATTCACCTAAATTGATTAACGTTTCAGGATCAGTGCGTCACAAATGACAAAATAACGTATAAATTACACGGAGCGTATTAAAATGAAAACAAACGCCACATATTTCCGCAGCGACGCCGACCGCCCGCTCGTTTACGGCGAAGCGGAGATCGACAGCCGCCCGCGCCGCCGGCTTCGCGGAGAGCCGGAAAAAGAGGGAATACTCTGCGAAACGGTTTTCGCCGGCTTCTGCGGCACCGACTATGAGCTTATGAAGATGGGACGGCGCGGCGAGCTTGCAAAAAAATTCCCGGAGGGCAGAGAACGCCTTATCAACGGTCACGAGGGCGTCGTCTACGTCCCGTCGCAGGACCGTTATGCCATTGTGCTTATCCGCGGCGGCGACAGCTTCGATCCCACCCGCTATGCCGACGATGAAACCTATTTTGAATACGGCTGCGACGGCGCGGACGGTCTGTTCTCCGACTGCAATTATTACAACCCCGATATGCTGCTGCCGATACCGGACTGCTGCGTAAAGGACGGAAAGCTGCTGCTCTCCGCCGCGAAAAGACTGGTTTTCTCCGATCCCTATTCCTGTATGCTCTTTCAGCTTGAGCGAATGGAGGACATGGGCGAAGCGCACAATTTCCGCGTCGAGTGCGCACGTCTGCACTGTACGGAGGAGGAGGGACGGCGCGCGGCGAGAGCGCATATTTTTGACCGAACGGTGATATTTGGGCTTGGCACGACCGGAATGTTCATGGGCGATCTCATCAGGAGGAGCTATCCGGACGCAAACATAGTTTTCGTCGCGCGCAGTCCGGAAAGCTCGCCCAAGGTATCGTTTGCGCTCGAAATAACCGGCGCGAAATACGTTCAGAGCAATTTTGACACAAACGAAGCGCTCGCGGCGGCGATAGAGCGGGCGCTTGGCGGCAAGGCAGGAATGTTCATCGGCACAGCCGGAAGCGAGATCGAACATGAAACAGCGTTCCGGTACGGCGTTCTCGGCTGCAACGGCATCTACAACAGCTTTTCACTCGGCCCGAAGATAAGCTTTGACACCATGCCGTTCGGTTTTCAGAATCACCTTATCATGGGTTCGATAAATTTCCGGCAGTCGCATATGGAAGCCGCGATTAAGCTTCTGCCGCACAGCCGCTACGACGAAATAGTGGAGCTTATCGGGCGTGATGAATTCACCGCCGATCCGATCGGAGCATACGAGAACAAAATATATGCGAAGGGCGCTCCTATGAAAACCGCCGTCGTCTGGAATCCGAAGTATATTTATGATGAGGGAAAAAATGGATAATATGAAAATATTCCGCATAACTGAGCCGGGAAAAACCGAGCTTATTGAGGGCGGCATACCGACTCCCGGCGAAAACGAAGCGCTGCTGCGCGTCCGTTACTGCGGCGTCTGCGGCGCGGACGTTGCGAGCTTCACGGGAAATCAGCCGTTCACAACCTATCCGCGCATACCGGGACACGAATTCAGCGCGGAGATAGCGGCGCTGCCGGACGGTTATAAAGGCGGGCTTGCGGTTGGCGATATCGTGACGGCAAATCCGTATTTCAACTGCGGCTCGTGCTATTCATGCCGCCGCGGACATATAAACTGCTGTACCGACAACCGCACCATGGGAGTGCAGCGCGACGGCAGCTTCTCGCAGTACATAACAATGCCGGTCGGACGTATTTACGGCGGACGCGGGCTTGACGCTAAGCTGCTCGCTCTCGTCGAGCCGTTTTCCATCGGCTGGCACGCGCTGCACCGCGCTCCTGTCAAAGCCGGCGACAGAGTGCTTATAATCGGCGCCGGTCCGATCGGACTTTTCGCGCTGATATCGGCAAAACGGCTCGGCGCACGCGTATACTGCGCCGATCTGCTCGACGGCAGACTCGATAAAGCCAAGGCGTTCGGCGCGGACGGCGTCGTAAACACCAAAAAAACGCCGCTCGCCGATTTCACACAAGAGGTGACCGGCGGCGACGGCTTCGACGTCTGCGTCGAGGCGTGCGGCGCGCCGGAAACGTTCCTCGCCGCCATCGACTGCGCGGCGTTCGCGGCGAATATCATACTCATCGGCAACGGCAAGCGCCCCGCGACCTTCGTTCATTCGGTGATACTTAAAAAGGAGCTTAACATCTTCGGCAGCCGCAACAGCCTGCCGGAGGATTTCACAGGGCTGATCGATTATATCGCCGAGGGCAATATCGACCTTATGAAGCTGGTGAGCGGCATATATCCGATTGACCGCGCCGATGAAGCGTTCGCGGCGCTCACTTCAAACGACGGCTCGCTCTGCAAGCTGCTCATCGAGATGTAAAAATGCGCTCCCATAAAACTATGCGGAGGAAATTATGATAATCGACGCACATACGCATCTTTGGGAAAAACAAAA